>JANNBG010000456.1:0-2389 GCA_031385205.1 Rhodobacterales bacterium | reverse complement strand
CGGAGCGGTGAATTTCGGTGCTGACATGCCCGTGCGGAATGGGGTGGGTGACGGCAAAAGTCAGGGCCTTTTGGCCGTAACGCATGGTGCGCACGGGGATATTTGCGGCCTGCCGCACGGGTGAGGCGCGGCCATCGGCGGCGATGACAAGGCGTGCGGTCAGGCGGGAACCATTGGTCAGTGTGACGATGGCGTGATCAGTGCGGGTCAGCATGCGTGCGAAGCCAATGCCGGGGCGGAAGTCGACATTGGGCAATTGCGCCAGCCGTGCGACCATTTCGCGCCGTAGCAGCCAGTTGGGCAAGTTCCAGCCAAAGGGTTGGTCTGAGATTTCAGAGGCGTCAAAGTCGCGGGTCAGGCGGGGCTCCATGGCCTTACCACCCGCGTCGATGATGCGCATGGTTTGCAAGGGGGTGGCATGAGGGGCGAGTGCGTCCCATAACCCGGCGGATCGCAGCACTTGCACGGCGGGCTGCAGAAAGGCGGTGGTGCGCAGATCGGCGCCATCGATGGCGGCATCGGTGATGGGGGGGGTGGGTTCCACGATGGTGATTTTGAACCCGGCTGTGCCAAAGGCGGCGGCGGCAGTCAGGCCCGCGACGCCACCGCCGGAGATGAAGATATCGGTGTGTTCCATGCGCCAGATATGGCGTCCGGCAGGGGGCGTGCCAAGTGGCATTATGTCCCGGTCATGTAGTGGTGCAGGACATAAAGGCGGATGGCAGAGGCGAGGCCTTCATCGCCGGTGCGGGCATCGTCGATCTGGGCGGCGAGGGTGTTGAGGGGGGTGCCTTTGGCATCGGCAATGGCGCGGAAGGCATCCCAGAAAGCGGGCTCCAACGATACCGAGGTGCGGTGGCCGTGCAGGGTGAGGGAGTGTTTGGCGGGACGGGTCATGGTTTGTTGTGACGGCGGCGCGAAGAAAGATAAAATCCTTCGAAGGATTTTGCAAATTTCTTCGAAGAAATTTGGTTTCAGAGCAACACGCGGACCGGATCACGATTGCAGATGATCACGAATTGACCGGCATTCTCGATGAGATGGAACCCGCGACGCCCCACTTCATGCACAAAACGCGCACGGCCCACGAGGCGTTCAACATCGGCCACCTTGCGCCGCACGATGCCTCCTTCAGCCACAGCACGGGCGCTGAACAGTTGGATGATCCATTGATCAGGCGAAACAACGGCGAGCATGGTGTTCATAAACGGCCTCCCTTTTGGGCAGGGTTTCAGATCAATGTGAACGCCCGGTTAACTTTCGCGTTCATGCCCATCCAGCACCGCCTTTACCCTTGCCTTATCTGCATCCTCCACCGCCTTTTGCGCCTTGGTGCGCCCAAACCGCAGGGCATTGGCATCGGCCTGTGCCTTGGCCGCGTCCTTTGCCCGCGTTTTGCGCAGCGATGACAGGCTGATGACTTTCACCCCTTTGGCCCGATCATATCTTCGGGGCGCACCACACGGTCGAAGGTTTCACCGTCGACAAAGCCCAGGGCAATCGCCTCAGCCCGCAGGGTTGTGCCGTTCTTATGTGCGGTCTTGGCCACTTTGGTGGCGTTGTCATAGCCGATGGTGGGGGCCAGTGCCGTGACCAGCATCAGCGAGTCCCGCATCAGTTGGTCGATGCGGGGCAGGTTGGCCTTGGTGCCCACCACCATGTTATCGGTGAAAGATGCCGCAGCGTCGCCCAAAAGCTGCATGGATTGCAAGACGTTATAGGACATGACGGGGTTATAGACGTTCAGCTCGAAATGCCCTTGTGACCCGGCAAAGCCCACGGTCGCGTCATTGCCCATCACCTGCGCGCAAACCATGGTCAGCGCCTCGGCCTGGGTGGGGTTCACTTTGCCGGGCATGATGGAACTACCGGGCTCGTTCTCTGGCAGGATCAATTCGCCCAGGCCGGAACGGGGGCCGGAGCCGAGCAGGCGCATGTCATTGGCGATTTTGAACAGGCTGACGGCGACGGTTTTCAAAGCCCCGGAAAACATCACCATGGCGTCATGGGCGGCAAGGGCCTCGAACTTGTTGGGCGCGGTGGTGAACGGCAGGCCCGTGATATCAGCGATGGCGGCGGCCACGCGCACGTCCCAGCCGACGCGGGTGTTCAGGCCGGTGCCAACGGCGGTGCCGCCCTGGGCGAGTTGATAAATCTCCGGCAGGATCTTTTTCACGCGCATGATGCCCATGGCCACTTGATGTGCATAGCCGCCGAATTCCTGGCCCAGCGTAAGGGGTGTGGCGTCTTGCGTATGGGTGCGGCCGATCTTGATGATATGCATGAAGTCCTGCGCCTTGTGCGCAAGGGCATGGTGCAGTTTCTCTAATCCCGGCAGCAGCACATCACGCGCCATCATTGCAATCGCCACATGCATGGCGGTAGGGAA
>JANNBG010000451.1:0-5487 GCA_031385205.1 Rhodobacterales bacterium | reverse complement strand
AGATACGCTGATCGGTGGAGTCGGTGGGTATGCGCTGTTTGGTGGGACGGAAGCCGACAGTCTGGTTGGCGGTATCCGCACCGTCGCCACCCGCCAGCGTATCCGCGCCATCGCCGCCCGACAGGCTGTCATTGCCGATACCGCCATCCAGACTGTCGGCTTCCGTCCCACCAAACAGCGCATCCGCACCGTCTCCACCGATCAGCGTATCTGCACCCGCATCACCCGCCAGCGTGTCATTGCCCGCGTCGCCTTGCAGGCTGTCATTGTTGGCCCCACCCGAAAGGCTGTCATCGCCAATGCCGCCCACCAGCGTATCATCGCCCACACCACCAAGGATCGTATCGGCCCCATCCTCGCCCAACAGGCTGTCATTGCCCGCACCACCGTCGATGCTGTCGTTCCCCGTGCCGCCGAACACCTCGTCATTGCCCGCGCCCGACAGCACCGTGTCATCGCCAGCCCCCGCCTGTACGATGTCATCATCGCCCACTTCACCCGGCAGCAAAGCATCATTGCTGTCAATCTGGTCGCCCGCCGTATCGGTATAGCCCGCACCGATCACATCGCCGCCAGCCGTGCCATTCACAATGCCATCGCGCCCGCCAAACTGCAGCGTCTCGATATTGGTGAACGTCAGCGTCGTGTTATCATTAAAGGTGACAGTCCCCGCTTCGTTATTGCCCCCCGCATAGACCACGTTCAAAACATTGCTCAGCGACAGCACATCCGCGTCAACACCACCTTCGCCGCCATCCACCACATCGCCCGATGCGCCAAAGATCGTGTCCTGATCGTCACCACCCGCAAAACTATCCGCCCCCAGCCCGCCAAACAGCGCATCTGCACCCACGCCACCCGTCAGGCTGTCATTACCGTCCCCACCCAACAGCGTATCTGTGCCTGCCCCGCCATCCAGCGTGTCATTGTCCGCGCCACCATCCAGACTGTCATTGCCCGTGCCGCCCGACAGACTGTCGTTTTCCGAACCGCCAAACAGCGTATCCGCCTCAGACCCGCCATACAGACTGTCCGCCCCGGTGCCACCCACCAGCGTGTCATTGCCTGCATCGCCCGACAGGATGTCATCGCCTGTGCCGCCATCCAGTGCGTCATTGCCCTGACCGCCCCACAGCGCATCGACGCCTGCATCGCCTGCCAGCACGTCATCATCCGCGCCGCCGCTCAGCTCGTCATTGCCCAGCCCGCCAAAGATCGTGTCATTGCCCGCGTCGCCACCGACGGTGTCATTGTCATCGCCGCCAAACAGGCTGTCCGCCCCATCGCCACCGATCAGGGAATCCGCACCCGCATCGCCTCGCAGCGTGTCGGCTTCTGTCCCGCCATCCAGCACGTCATTGCCAATGCCACCAACCAGACTATCGGCCTCTGACCCGCCAAACAGCGTATCCGCGCCATCGCCACCCAGCAGCATATCCGCGCCCGCATCGCCAAACAGGCTGTCATTGCCAGTACCGCCATCAAGGCTGTCCGCCCCGTCACCGCCCCGCAACGTGTCATCGCCTGCATCGCCCGACAGGCTGTCATTGCCAATGCCGCCATCCAGCGAATCGTTCTCTGACCCGCCAAACAGCGTATCTGCACCATCCCCACCCAGCAGCGTATCCGTGCCCGCCTCGCCAAGGATCAGGTCATTGCCCGCATCCCCAGACAGGCTGTCCGCCCCCGTGCCGCCATAAATGTCGTCCTGGCCCGCGCCCGCAAACACCGTGTCATTGCCATCACCGGCCCGCACGATATCGTCGTTGACCCCTTCACCCGGCAGGATTTGGTCATTGAAATCAATCGTATCGCCTTGCGCATCCACATAGCCTGCGCCGATCAGGTCATTTCCCGCCGTGCCATCGACATAGCCATCACGCCCGCCGAACTGCAGCGTTTCGATGTTTGTAAAGGTCAGCGTCGTGTTGTCGTTGAACGTTACCGTCCCGGTTTCGTTATTGCCCCCCGCATAGACCACATTCAACACGTTGGTCAGCGACAACACGTCCGCGTCAACACCACCTTCGCCGCCATCCACCACATCGCCCGATGCACCAAAGATCGTGTCCTGATCGTCGCCACCCGCGAATGTATCCGCGCCCAACCCGCCATACAGCGCATCCGCACCCGTACCACCCGTCAGGCTGTCATTGCCATCGCCGCCCAGCAGCGTGTCCGTGCCCGTCCCGCCATCCAGCGTGTCGGCCTCTGTCCCGCCATCAAGACTGTCATTGCCAATGCCGCCGAACAGCTGGTCAGTACCAGCCCCACCCAGCAGCGTATCCGCACCGTCGCCGCCATCCAGCGTATCGTTATCCGCCCCGCCATCCAGACTATCATTGCCCAGACCACCCGAAACGGAATCGTTGCCCGCCCCGCCAAACAAACTGTCCGCCCCGGACCCGCCGATCAGCGTATCTGCACCCGCATTTGCCGCGATAGTGACGCCGGCCGTTGTGACCGACGCGTTGAACACATCAGCAAAATCCGTGCCCGTCAGCGCCTCAATCGCCGTAAAGCTGCCCGTTGCATCGCCCGTACCGCGGTAATCATAAGTGCCCGCCTCATTGCCCGTAAAGGTAACGGCCACACCATCCGTGCCAAGGTAATTCCGGAAATCGATCTGGTCAAAGTCACCCGCGTTTTCGCCACCATCATAGGTGTCGGTGTTGTGGTCTTCGGTAACAATAAACGTATCGGTCCCAAGCCCGCCAAAGACCGTATCGGCGCCTGCGCCACCCGACAGCGTATCGTTGCCATCGTCGCCCGACACCTGGTCATTGCCGGAACCGCCATAGATCCGGTCTGCGCCATCGCCACCAAAGAACGTGTCGTCACCGCCCTCGGTTGCCCATTCGCCAATCGTATCGTTGCCAATGCCACCATAGACCGTGTCATTGCCACTGCCGCCATAGATGGAATCGTTGCCATCTTCGCCAAAGATGCTGTCCGCGCCCGCATCACCAGACAGGCTATCCGCCCCGGTGCCACCATAGATGTCGTCGTTGCCCAGGCCCGCAAAGACCGTATCGTCGCCTGCACCAGCCAGAACGATGTCGTCATTGCCCACTTCACCCGGCAGAATGGCGTCGTTGTTATCAATCGTATCTGTCTGCGGGTCCACATAACCCGCACCGATCACGTCATTCCCGCCCGTGCCATTCACATAGCCGTCGCGCCCGCCGAACTGCAGCGCCTCGATATTCGTAAACGTCAGCGTCGTGTTGTCGTTGAACGTCACCGTCCCCGCTTCGTTATTACCCCCCGCATAGACCACATTCAACACGTTGGTCAGCGACAACACGTCCGCGTCAACGCCGCCTTCGCCGCCATCCACAACATCGCCCGATGCGCCAAAGATCGTGTCTGCGTCATCGCCCGCGCTGATGGTATCGGCCCCCAAGCCCCCCACCAGACTGTCGCCACCAATGCCGCCATTCAGGCTGTCATTGCCATCGCCACCCAGCAGCGTATCTGTGCCATCGCCGCCCAGCAGCGTGTCATTGCCCGTGCCACCATCCAGCACGTCATTGCCCAACCCACCATCAAGGCTGTCATTTTCCGACCCGCCAAACAGTGTATCCAGCCCATCGCCACCCAGCAGCGTGTCGTTATCCGCATCGCCGAACAGGCTGTCATTGCCCGCATCGCCCGACAGGCTGTCCGCTTCCGTACCGCCATACAGCGTGTCGTTTTCCGCCCCCCCAAACAGCGTGTCCAGCCCCGCCCCGCCGAACAGCGTATCCGCACCCGCCTCGCCAAGGATCAGGTCATTGCCTGCATCCCCTGACAGGCTGTCCGCCCCCGTGCCGCCATAGATGTCGTCGTTGCCCGCGCCCGCAAAGACCGTGTCGTTGCCATCACCGGCCCGCACGATATCGTCGTTGCCGACCTCGCCCACCAGGATCGCATCATTGGCATCAATCGTGTCGCCCTGCGCATCCACATAGCCCGCGCCGATCAGATCGCCCGCCGCCGTGCCATCCACATAGCCGTCGCGCCCGCCAAATTGCAGCGCCTCGATATTCGTGAAGGTCAGCGTTGTGTTGTCGGTAAACGTCACCGTCCCCGCTTCGTTGTTGCCCCCTGCGTAGACCACGTTCAACACGTTGGTCAGCGACAGCACATCCGCGTCAATACCGCCTTCGCCGCCATCCACCACGTCGCCGGACCCGCCAAAGATGGTGTCCTGATCGTCGCCACCCGTAAAGGTATCAGCCCCCAGACCACCCGTCAGGGCATCCGCGCCCGTGCCGCCGATGATTGCGTCGTTTCCATCGCCGCCAAACAGACTGTCCGCCTCGGACCCGCCATCCAGCGTGTCATTGCCCGTACCGCCAAGGATGCTGTCCGCACCCGTCCCACCAAACAGGCTATCGTCGCCGCCCGCCCCATCCAGCGTGTCGTTCCCCGCACCGCCGTAGAAGACGTTGGTGAAAGCGCCCGCCCCACCAATGGCAAATGTATCGAAACCAGTCAGCGAGTCCGCGAAATCGGACCCGATGATCCCGTCCACCCCACCGCCGAACACATCGCCTGTGGCGTCCCCGCCCGACGCCGTGCTGGTCGCAAGATTGATCGTGACCCCGGCCCCCGACGCGGAATAATCCACATAGTCCATGCCAGTGTCGCCAGCCAGCGTATCCGCCCCAGCCCCGCCCACCAGCGTGTCATTGCCCGCACCACCCACCAGACTGTCATTCCCCGCCCCACCTGCCAGTTGATCCGCGCCATTGCCACCAAACACCTCGTCATTGCCCGCCCCTGCGAACACTGTGTCATTGCCGTCACCCGCATAGACGATGTCGTCATTGCCAACTTCGCCCGGCAGGATCGCATCATTGCCGTCGATCTGATCGCCGTGAATATCCGTGTAACCCGCTCCGATCACATCATTGCCGGCCGTGCCATCCACATGGCCCTCGCGCCCACCGCCAAAGGTGATCGCCTCGATATTCGTGAATGTCAGCGTCGTGCTATCCGTAAAGGTAACCGTGCCCGCTTCATTATTGCCGCCGCCATAGACGATGGTCCGCACATCCGACAGCACCAGCGTATCACTGTCCACCCCGCCTTCGCTGCCGTCCACCACATCGCCCGACCCGCCAAAGATCGTGTCCTGATCGTCGCCGCCAACAAACGTATCCGCCCCCAGCCCTCCCGTCAGCGCGTCCGTCCCGGTGCCGCCCGTCAGCGCATCATTGCCATCACCGCCAAACAGACTGTCGGCTTCCGCGCCGCCAAACAATTGGTCGTTACCCGTGCCACCCAGCAGCGTGTCCAGCCCGGCATCGCCCAGCAGCGTGTCATCCTCACTGCCGCCATCCAGACTGTCATTGCCAATGCCGCCCCACAGGCTGTCATTGCCCACGCCGCCCAGCAGCGTATCATCGCCCGCATCGCCTGACAGACTGTCGTTGCCCAAGCCCCCGTCAAGGCTGTCGTTCTCTGTCCCACCAAACAGTGTATCCAGCCCGTCGCCGC
>JANNBG010000437.1:0-2462 GCA_031385205.1 Rhodobacterales bacterium | reverse complement strand
GTGGCGCGGTGGTTCTTTGGCGATCTGATCTTGGAGTTTGCTTTGGGGGGGCGGAAGTCCAGCCTTGGGCTGCAGTCCAATGATGTGGCGACAATGGTGTTTTCGGGCGACGGGCCGATTGTGCAGGTGGCCTTGGATTACGTCTCGCGCAAGCGGCTGCGGCATTACGAGATTGTTGGCGATAAAGCGGGTCTGTGCTGGGATATTGACGGGACTTTGGAACTGATCACACCGGACGGGCGGCAGCGGATTTTGACCGCTGAAGGCGGTTTCAACGTCGGGCAATCCTATATCGACATGGTCACGCGCATTGCGGATGCGGTGGCAGGCCGGTGGGTGGACCCGTTGCAGACGCTGGCGGATGGGGTGGCATCGACGCGGCTGGCGCTGCAGGCACGGGATATGGGGACAAGGGAATGACGACGATCTGCACGATCTGTGCGCGCGGCGGGTCTGTCGGCGTGCCGCGCAAGAACATTCGGATGCTGTTCGGGCTGCCGCTGATTGCGCATACGATCAAACAGGCGCAGGCGTGCAGTCTGATTGATGCGGTCTATGTGTCCACCGATGACGACCAGATTGCAGATGTGGCGCGGGAGTATGGGGCGATCGTGCCGTACAAGCGGCCTGCGGAACTGGCGACTTCGACGGCTGGAAAGCTGCCTGTCATCGCGCATCTGGTGGATCATCTGGTGGCCAGTGGCGTGGATGTGACACGGATCGTGGACCTGGACCCCACCTCGCCTTTGCGCACGGTGCAGGATATTGAAACGGCGGTGGGGATGCTGGACGCGGATACGGATGTGGTTATCACGGCCTATCCATCCGACAAGAATCCGTATTTCAACATGGTCGAGATGCAGGCTGACGGCAATGTGCGGCTGGTCAAACCCCTGCCGGATGGGGTGGCATCGCGGCAGGCGGCACCAAAGGTGTTTTCGATGAACGCGTCGATTTATGTGTGGCACGCGTCTACGCTGCAATCGGGGCTGTGGAACGGGCGCACGCGGCTGTATGAAATGCCGCGCGAACGGTCGATTGATATCGACAGTGAGATTGACTTCAAACTGGTGGAAATGCTGATGACCGAGGCGCGCGCATGAACAAGGTGGTGGTTCTGACCGGCGGTGGCGGCATTCTGGGCCGCGCGATGGTGACGGCTTTGGCCGCTGATGGCTTTGCCGTGGCGGTGGTCGACCGGCATGGGGAATTGGCTGATGCGGCGGCGGCGTTGGCACCGGAAAAGGCGCGGGCCTATGCCTGTGACATCACAGATCGGGCGGCGCTGGCGGATCTGCATGTGCAGATCAAGGCCGATCTGGGCGATGTGGACGCGCTGATCTGCAACGCGGCGACGAAAAGCGATAACTTCTTTGAGCCGTTCGAGACGTTTCCGATTGAAGACTGGAACTATGTGATGGGCGTCAACCTGACGGCCCCCATGCAATGCGCGCAGGAGTTTGGCCCGCAGATGGCGGCGCGGGGCAAGGGGTCCATCGTCAACACCCTGTCGATTTATGGCATCGTGGCCCCGGATCAGCGGATTTATGAGGGGTCTTTGTACGAAGGCCATGCGATCAACACGCCGGCGATTTATGCGGCATCGAAGGCGGGGTTGTGGGGGCTGACAAAGTATCTGGCGAGCTATTGGGGCGCGCAGGGTGTGCGGGTGAATGCGGTGACGCCGGGGGGTGTTTTTTCGGGCCAGAATGACACATTTGTGCAGAAATACGCGGCGCGCACGATGATGGGGCGGATGGGGGCGGCGCATGAGATTGCGGATGCGGTGACGTATCTCGTGTCAGACCGTGCCAGCTATGTGACCGGGCAGAACCTGATCGTTGACGGTGGTTTGACGGCATGGTAGCCGCGCCGGGACCGATTTGAAGGACAAAATGACCGTGACACCCGCATTAGAGACGACGATCCGCGCGCTGTTTGCCGAAGTGTACGCCAGCCAGAATGATGGCGAGGCGGGGCCGGTTCTGACGGATGACACGGTGCTGCTGGATACGGGGCTGGATTCACTGGGCTTTGCGATTCTGGTGACGCGGCTGGAGGAGGATTTGGGCTATGACCCGTTCAGCCTGGCGGCAGAGGCGTTTTATCCGCAGACGTTGCGTGAATTTGTAGATTTCTACGCGGCAAACACGCCAAAATGAGGTTGCTGGACCGGATCAAAGCGGTTGATCCGGCGCGTGTTGCGTTGGTGACGGATGCGGGGCGTTTGACCTTTGCTGATCTGGCGGAGACGGTGCCGATGGGCGGCATGCGGCTGGTGCTGCACACACCGGATGTGGCGTTGGCATTGCGGGTTTTGCTGGCGATGGATGGGAATGGCGGGCAGGTGACGTTGTCATCGCCCAGCCTTGATGCGGATACGCTGGCAAGTGTGGTGACGCAGGTGGGCGCGACGTTGGTGCGTGGCATTGCCGACGTGCCTGGACAGACTGAAATTGTCA
>JANNBG010000359.1:0-7102 GCA_031385205.1 Rhodobacterales bacterium | reverse complement strand
CAAAATGGCGATGTGAACCCGCAGGGGATGACGGGGTCTTGGGCGGGTGCGATGGGGCATACGCAGTTCATACCGACCAGCTACCTAGCCTATGCGGTGGATTTCCGGGGCGATGGGCGGCGGGATATCTGGGGCGATGATCCGACGGATGCGCTGGCGTCGACGGCGGCGTATTTCAACAAAAGCGGCTGGCGGACGGGGCAGCCCTGGGGGCTGGAAGTGCGGCTTCCGGGTGGCTTTGATACGGGGCTGATCGGGCGTGGGCGGGGCCGAAGTGCAGGGGAATGGAACGGGTTGGGGGTGACGCGGGCCAATGGTGGGGCGGTGCCGGACCATGGCGGTGCGTCGATCATCATGCCATCGGGTGGCAGTGGCCCTGCGTTCATGTTGTTCAACAATTTCAATGTGATCCTGCGTTATAATAATGCCGAGAACTATGCGATCGGCATTGGGCATCTGTCGGACAGGCTGGCGGGTGGCGGGCCGATACAAGCGGCATTCCCACCCGATGCGGCGGGGATGAGCAAGGCGGACCGGCAAGATTTGCAACGGCGGCTGACGGCGGCGGGGTTTGATACGGAAGGGTCAGACGGGGTGATCGGCGCCAAGACGAAGGCGGCGATTGCGGCCTATCAGACGCGCATGGGGTTGGCGGTGACCGGGGAGCCGAGTTTGGATTTGCTGGCGGCGTTGCGGTAATCACCCCGCCCGTAAAAGCATCCCGAACAAATCACGCGGATCGTCCGGGTCGGCGATCATGTCCAGCTTGTCGTAAAACCCAGTCTCCTGCAGTTTGCCATAGACGTAACGCAGGGCGCTGAAATCCTCGACGGCAAAACCCACGGAATCAAACAGCGTGATCGCCGTGGCATCTGTACGCCCCGGCACTTGCCCTGCGATCACCTGCCACAGCTCGGTGACGGGGTGGTCATGCGGCAGCTGCTGAATCTCGCCCTCGATGCGTGTCTGTTCCGGGTATTCCACAAAGATTTGCGACCGCAACAGGATATCACGGTGCAATTCCGTCTTGCCGGGGCAATCGCCACCCACACCGTTGATGTGAACGCCGGCGCCCACCATATTATCGGTCAGGATTGTGGCATTCGTCTTGTCCGCCGTGACAGTGGTGATGATGCCTGCACCAAGGATTGCGTCCTGCGGGGTTGCGCATTGGACAAGGTTCAGGCCGTAACCCTTGAGGTTGGCCGCACATTTCCGTGTGGCCGCCGGGTCGATATCGTAGAGGCGAATTTCGCTGATGCCGCAGAGCGCCTTGAAGGCGAGCGCCTGAAATTCGGCCTGCGCGCCGTTGCCGATCAGCGCCATGGTGGAGGTTTTGGGGGCCAGCCACTTAGCGGCCATGGCGCTGGTGGCCGCAGTGCGCAGGGCGGTAAGGATGGTCATTTCGGACAACATCAGGGGGTAACCCGTGGCCACATCGGCCAAAAGGCCAAAGGCGGTCACGGTTTGCAGGCCCTGCTTCATGTTGGACGGATGGCCGTTGACGTATTTGAACCCATAGGTTTCACCATCGGAGGTGGGCATCAGTTCGATCACGCCGACATCGGAATGGCTGGCGACCCGTGGGGTTTTGTCGAACAGGGGCCAACGCAGGAAATCAGCCTCGATCTCGGCACATAAATCGACCATGACGCGTTCGATGCCCAGATGAAGAACAAGGCGCATCATGTTGGCAACGCTGACGAAAGGCACCATGGCCTGAGCAGATGGTCCCATCACAGGCTCCGCGTCATGCGGTCAAAGACTTTACGGCCCATCAGGCTGGCCACGAGGTCAACCATCACGCGGGCGGTGCGGCCACGCTCATCAAGGAAGGGGTTCAGCTCAACGAGGTCCAAAGACGTGACAAGGCCCGTTTCGTGCAGCACTTCCATCACCAGATGCGCCTCTCGCAGGGTGGTGCCGCCGGGGACTGTGGTGCCAACGGCAGGGGCGACGGCGGGGTCCATGAAATCCACATCGAGCGAGACGTGAAGCAGGCCACCTTGGTCGCGGACGCGTGTGAGGAAGGCGCGCAAGGGGGCGACGATGCCTTGTTCATCCAAAACACGCATGTCGTTGATGGCGATGTCGTGCTGCAAAAGGGCGGCATGTTCGGCGGCATCGACGGAGCGGATGCCGAAGAGACAAATGCGGTCAGCGGGAATCGGGGCGGGGAAGGGGGGCAAGCCGTCAAACCCGGTGCGACCCGCGATATAGGCGAGCGGCGTGCCATGCAGGTTGCCGCTGGTGGTGGTGTCAAAGGTGTGGAAATCAGAATGGGCATCGAGCCACAGCAGGAACAGAGGGCGGCCTGCGCGATGGGCATGGGCGGCGGCGGCGGCAACGGAGCCCAAGGCCAGCGAATGATCGCCGCCCATGATGATGGGGATATGGCCATCGGACAGGGCGTCATCGACGGAGGTTTGCAAGGCCTCAGACCAGCCGATCGTCTCAGCGAGATGGTGGATGGCGGGGTTGGGGTGGGCCACCTCGGGCAAGTCAGAAAGACTGACATCGCCCCAATCCTGCACGCCGTGCCCAAGATCACGCAAGGCGGGGGCGATGCCTGCCACGCGGTAGGCAGCAGGGCCCATGATGCAGCCGGGGTTCTTTTGGCCGGTATCAATGGGCGCGCCGATCAGGATGCAGGTGGCCATGGGGAGTCTCCTTGTTGCGCGGAATATCTGTGCAGATTGGAGAAAGGTCTAGCGTGGTTGCGGGTCATTTGTGCTATGCTTTGTGCGAAATGGCGGAGTGATTGCGCATGATGGACGATGTGGATGGGCGGTTGATTGCGGAGTTGCGCCGCGATGGGCGGGCGGCGCTGTCTGATCTGGCGGATCGGTTGGGATTGTCACGCGCAACGGTGCGGGCGCGGATGGAACGGTTGGCGGCGCGGGGCGATATTGCGGGGTTCACGGTGGTGACGCGGGCGGACGTGACGGCATCCCCGGTGCGGGCCTTGATGCTGGTGGGGATCGAAGGACGTGGGGCGGAGCGGATCATGGCGCGGCTGGCGGGGATACCAGCAGTGCTCGCGGTGCATTCAACGGCGGGGAAATGGGATCTGATGGTGGAGTTGGGGGCGCAGACTTTGGAGGAGCTGGACGCAGTGATGTTCCGGATCCGGGAGATCGAGGGGGTGGTGTTGAGCGAGACGAACCTGTTGCTGAGCACGCGGAAGGCGGGGCGGCGGTAAGAAAAGGGGGCTGTCTGCCCCCTTACCCCCGAAGATAGTTGAGAACAGAGGAAGCGAAATTTTAGACAAATTGTCGGGATAGGTGGAGGTGGCGATTGTGCCCCATGGTCCGCGTGGTGGGAATGCCCTAGATATGGCATGAACGGAGGGTGCCATGATCACAGAACTGGGACATTTCGCATTGGTGCTGGCGCTGGCAGTGGCGCTGATCCAGTCGGTGGTGCCGATGGTGGGGGCGCAGGGGCGCGATGCGGTGTGGATGGCGGTGGCGGGGCCTGCGGCGGTGACGCAGTTGGTGTTGGTAGCCTTTGCCTTTGCGGCGCTGACGCATGCGTTTTTGACGTCGGATTTCTCATTGGCCGTGGTGGTGAACAATTCGCACACGTTGAAGCCGCTGATTTACAAGTTTGCAGGCGTGTGGGGCAACCATGAGGGGTCTTTGCTGCTGTGGGTGCTGATTTTGGCGGTGTTTGGGGCATCGGCGGCCATTTTCGGTGGTGGGTTGCCAGCCACCCTAAGGGCGCGGGTTTTAAGCGTGCAGGGCATGATCGGGGTGGCGTTCCTGTTGTTCATGCTGCTGACGTCGAACCCGTTTGACCGGCTGGCCATGCCGCCGATGAACGGGCATGACCTGAACCCGCTGTTGCAGGACTTCGGCCTCGCGATCCATCCGCCGTTTTTGTATCTGGGCTATGTCGGCCTATCGATGAGCTTTTCATTCGCGGTGGCGGCGCTGATTGAGGGGCGGATTGTTGCGGCCTGGGGGCGGTGGGTGCGGCCCTGGACGCTGGCTGCGTGGATCTGCCTGACCATCGGCATCGCGTTGGGATCGTGGTGGGCGTATTACGAGCTGGGCTGGGGCGGGTTCTGGTTCTGGGACCCGGTGGAGAATGCGTCATTCATGCCATGGCTATTGGCGGGGGCATTGCTGCATTCGGCGATTGTGGTGGAAAAGCGCGAAAGCCTGAAGGCGTGGACGATACTGCTGGCGATATTGGCGTTCGGGTTTTCGTTGGTGGGCACGTTTATCGTGCGGTCCGGGGTGCTGACATCCGTGCATGCGTTTGCCAATGACCCGGAACGCGGGGTGTTCATTCTGATGATTCTGGGGGTGTTTATTGGTGGCGCGTTGACGCTGTTTGCGGCGCGGGCGGGGGCACTGACGGGCAGGGGGGTGTTTCATGCGGTCAGCCGGGAAGGGGCGCTGGTGGCGAATAATATCCTGCTGGCGGTATCAGCGTTTGTTGTTTTCGTGGGCACGCTGTGGCCCTTGGTGGCGGAACTGGTCTGGGGACGCAAACTGAGCGTGGGGGCGCCGTTCTTTGATGCGGCCTTCACGCCGTTCATGGTGGGGTTGGCGATCATTCTGCCGATTGGGTCAACGCTGGCGTGGAAGCGCGGGGATGTGGGACGGTCGGCTAAACCCTTGGCGGGGATGGCGATGCTGGCTGTGGCGCTGGGGGCCCTGGTGTTTGCGATGCAGACCGGGCGGAGTGCGCTGGGGCCGATTGGCGTGGCCTTGGGGCTGTGGGTGGTGCTGGGGGCGTTGCGCGATTTGTGGTTGCGGACCGGCACGGGCGGAATTGGGCGGTTGGGGCGGTTGCCACGGGCGGATTTCGGGCGGGTGATGGCGCATAGCGGGCTGGGCGTGACAATCTTTGCAGTGGCGGCGATGACGGCTTGGGTGGTGGAGGATATCCGGGTGGTGCAGGTGGGCGAGACGTTCCCCCTTGGTGATTACGCGGTGACGCTGGTGGGCGTAAAAGACGGGCAGGGGCCAAATTACACGACGGTCATGGCAGAGATGCATGTGACGCGTGGCGGGCTGGATGTGGTCACACTGTATCCGGAAAAACGCTTTTACCCGGTGGCGGGGATGCCGACAACGGAGGCGGCAATAGATTTTGGGCTGTGGCGCGATCTGTATCTGGTGATTGGCGACAAGCAGGATGATGGCGGCTGGGCGGTGCGCAGTTACATCAAGCCGTTTGCCAATTGGCTGTGGATGGGGGCGGGGATGATGGCCCTGGGCGGGGCATTGAGCCTGTCAGACCGCAGGTATCGCGTGGCGGCGGGGGCGCGGCGGGTGGCTGGGGTGCCTGCGGAATGAGGTGGTTTGAGAGGAGTGGTGCGTGCAAGCACGCACCCTACATTTTGGCGCTGCTGTTCATGATGGGGCCTGCCTTTGCGGTGCTGCCGGATGAGGTGCTGCCGGATGCGGGGCTGGAGGCGCGGGCGCGGGCGCTGTCGGTGAATTTGCGCTGTGTGATGTGCCAGAATGAGACGATTGATGACAGCAACGCGCCGATTGCGCGGGATTTGCGGCTGCTGGTGCGCGAGCGGCTGGTGGCGGGGGATACGGACGATCAGGTGCTGGATTACCTTGTGGCGCGCTATGGCGAGTTCGTGCTGCTGGTGCCACGGGCGGAAGGCGTGAATGTGCTGCTGTATCTGGCGGGGCCTTTGATGCTGCTGGGCGGGGCTGGGATTGCCCTTGTCACATTGCGGCGCAAGGCAGAGGTGGCGGGGTTGTCGGAGGCAGAAGAAGCGCGGCTGCGGGATATTCTGGGCGACTGACGTGGGGTTTTGAGGGACGTGTTGGATTTGCGTATTTAGACAGACAGAAAACCATGGGGTGCGCTGATGGATGTTCTGTTTGAGGTGACGGATAGGGTTGCGGTGGCGACGATCAATCGGCCAGATGTGATGAATGCGTTGCATGCCGGGGTGCGGGCGGGGCTGCTGGACGCGGTGGCGCAGGCGCAAGCGGCGCGGGTTTTGGTCATCACGGGGGCGGGCCGGGCGTTTTGCGCGGGGCAGGATCTGGGTGAGCTGGATGCGCCGGATGTGGAGCGTATTCTGCGCGAGGAATATGAGCCGCTGTTGCTGGCCATCGGGGCGTCGAAAGTGCCGGTGATTGCGGCGGTGAACGGGGTGGCGGCAGGGGCGGGTGCCAATCTGGCGCTGGCCTGCGATGTGGTGATTGCGGCGGAAAGTGCGTCGTTCATCCAGTCGTTCACGCGGATCGGGCTGGTGCCGGATGCGGGGGGCACATGGACCCTGCCACGGCAGGTGGGCGTGGCACGGGCGATGGGGTTGATGCTGTTTGCGGATGCGATTGCGGCGCGGGATGCGGTGGCCATGGGGATGATCTACGAGGCGGTGCCGGATGACGGGTTTGTGGCACACTGGCATGCGCGGGCAGGGGCCTTGGCACGGGGGCCAGCTTTGGCGTTGGCTGGCGTGAAGGATTTGCTGCGGGCGCAGGCGGCGCATGACATGGATCAGCAGTTGACGCTGGAGGCGGCGTGGCAGGCGCGGTGTGGCGCATCACCCGACTTTGCCGAAGGGGTGGCGGCGTTTCGAGCGCGAAGGACGCCTGTGTTTAATCGTAGCTGAGTTTGGTGGCCTTACCCCGGAAGATGAAATAGCTGAGCACGGAATAGGCGGCAATCACCGGCAGCACGAAGCAGACGCCGATCAGGATGATCCACAGGCTTTCGGGGGCGCTTGCCGCTTCATATATCGTGATCGCCTCGGGCACGACATAGGGGTAGAACGAATAGGCCATGCCCGCAAAGCCGAGCGCGAACAGGGCGGTGGTGGCGACAAAGGGCAGCCATGACAGGCGGTCATTTGTGAGGGGCAGGCGGCGCAGGGTCAGCCAGATCAGGGCGATGAGGGCGGCGGAGACGATGGGCAGGGGGGATAGCCACAGCATTTCGGGCATGTGGAACCATTTGGCATAGATCCGCGCGCTGACGTAAGGCGTTGCGAGCGAGACGGCCGCCATGCCCGCAATGACGCCCCAGATGCCGCCTTTTGCCCAAGCGACGGCTTTCAGTTGCAAGCCACCTTCGGTTTTGAAGATCACCCAGCACGCACCAATGAAAGAATAGG
>JANNBG010000334.1:0-3662 GCA_031385205.1 Rhodobacterales bacterium | reverse complement strand
CCTTCGCGGATGGCGAAGCGCAGCTTGTCTTCCATCGCGATCGGCGCAATCAGCGTGACGTTGAACTTCAAATTGTCCCCCGGCATCACCATTTCGGTGCCTTCCGGCAGTTCCACCGTGCCCGTCACATCCGTGGTGCGGAAGTAGAATTGCGGGCGGTAGTTGGCGAAGAACGGCGTGTGACGCCCGCCTTCTTCCTTGGTCAGAATGTACGCTTCCGCCTCGAACTTCGTATGCGGCTTCACCGACCCCGTCTTGCACAGCACCTGGCCGCGCTCGATGCCTTCACGGTCAATGCCGCGCAGCAGCAACCCGACGTTATCGCCCGCCTGACCCTGATCCAGCAGCTTGCGGAACATCTCCACACCGGTGCAGACCGTCTTTTTGTTCGGGCGAATGCCCACGATTTCAACTTCTTCGCCGACCTTCACAATGCCGCGCTCGATCCGCCCCGTGGCCACCGTGCCCCGACCCGAGATCGAGAATACATCCTCCACCGGCATCAGGAACGGCTGGTCAATCGCGCGGGCGGGCGTCGGGATATAGGTATCCACCGCCGCAATCAGCTCACGGATCGCGGTTTCGCCAATTTCGGGCCGCGTGCCGTTCATCGCGTGCAGGGCAGAACCCTTGATGATCGGGATATCGTCGCCGGGATAATCATAGGATGACAGCAGCTCGCGGATTTCCATCTCGACCAGCTCGACCAGTTCCGGATCATCGACCTGATCGATTTTGTTCATGAAAACAACCATGAACGGGATACCAACCTGGCGGCCCAACAGGATGTGCTCACGCGTTTGCGGCATCGGGCCGTCGGCGGCACTGACCACCAGAATGGCGCCGTCCATCTGCGCAGCACCGGTGATCATGTTCTTCACATAATCGGCGTGGCCGGGGCAATCCACATGCGCATAGTGGCGCGCAACGGATTCGTATTCCACATGGGCGGTCGAAATCGTAATGCCCCGCGCCCGCTCTTCGGGGGCGCCGTCGATCTGGTCATAGGGCTTGAATTCGCCGAAATACTTGGTGATCGCCGCCGTCAGCGTGGTTTTGCCATGGTCAACATGGCCAATCGTGCCGATGTTCACATGCGGTTTGTTACGTTCGAACTTTGCCTTTGCCATGATGGCCTCCATGTTTCGCGGGGATGGTGGGTTGACACCCACGCGACGCGCACGGGATCACCCCGCCATCTCATCGCGGCGCGACTTACCGGGCGCTTACGCGGAAATCAAGCCTCAGTTGGCGGCGATCTCGGCCACTGGCTCCACCACCACGGGAACCGCCGGATCAACGACCACAGGCTCCACCGCTGCCTCAGCCACCACCAACGCCGCCTTCGCCGCCGCAGGATCAATCCCGAACCACTCCGGGTTGGTCAGCAGCCAGCGTTCCACGGCCTTCACCGCATTGTAACTCAGCGCCTCCATTTGCTGCGCCTTGGTCCGTGTCAGCCCTGATCCGATCACTGATTCCGGCGACAGCCCCTCGAACACCGTAATCCGCTTGCCATCCGGGTTCAGCTTTTTCTGCGCCGCATCATCCCAGATATTCGCCGTAATCACCAACACCGACTTCGGGGCCAACACCACTGGAATGCCCGGTGGTGCCAGCGCAAAGCCATCCACCGATATGCCCAGATTATAGAGCTTTGTCCCCTCATACCGCCCAAAGCGGGCATCCACCGCCTTTTGCATCGCCAATTCCCATTCGTCCACCGTTGCAGGGCGTGAAATCGGCACCATCTGCATCTTGTCTGCCACCACTACGTTCAACCCCAGTTGAAAGTCGCCCAACGGCACTGGCGCATCGGCCAGATCATTGGTTGCACAGGCGGCCAGCAGGCCAAGGGACAACAGGGCAATCAGACGCATGGCACATTCCTGAACAAGGGTGCAGCAGCGTTATCCGACCGCCCGCACTTGCGCAACTATGCCGCCTTTGCCCAGCACCATTTGCCCCCTATATTCCGATCATGAACGATCAAACCCCCATCCCCGTCCCCGCCCGCGTGCCCCTGTCCAACGTGCCCTTGGGCGTGTTTGGCTCCCTGAAAGCGGGCCGTGAAAACGTGCTGTTGCTGATCCCCGAAGTCGCCACCCGCGCGCCCATCCTGTCGGGCCGCACCGTCAAACGCTGGCACATGGTCATGGACCCTGAGGCCCTCCGCCGCATCCTGCGTGACCGCGTCGAGGATTACCCCAAATCCGTCGTCACCAAACTGATCCTGGAACCCGCCATTGGTGACAGCCTGTTTGTCGCCGAAGGCCAGAACTGGCTGTGGCAACGCCGCACCGCTGCCCCCGTCTTTTCCCACCGCAATGTCGCCGCCCTTGCCCCCGTCATGACCCTTGCCGCCGAACGCGCCTGTGCCCGCATCGCCAAGGCATCAGGCCGCGCCGCCGATCTTTACGACGAAATGGTCACCGCCACGTTTGAAGTCATCTCGGACGTCACCTTTTCCAACGGTGAAGGCTTTGACCGCGCCTCCGTCCACAAGGCGATCGAGCAATACATCAGCCAGGCCGCCAAAGTCTCGCTTCTCGACATCATCGGTGCCCCGCCGTGGGTGCCGCGTCCGGGGCGTATGATCTCCGGTGCTGCCATGAAAGACATGAAACGCCTCGCCGACGTGTCCATCGACACGCGCAAGGCCGAAGGGGCCAAACCCATCCCCGATCTCTTGGATCTGATGATCGCGGGCGAAGACCCCAAATCCGGCCGCCGCATGACTACGGCAGAACTGCGTGACAACCTGCTCACCTTCATTGTCGCAGGCCATGAAACCACCGCCCTCACCCTGTCATGGGCGCTGTATCTGTGTGCCTTTGACCAGTCCGTCCAAGATGCTGCCCGCGAAGAAGCCCAAACCGCCCTTGGCGACCGCGCCGCCACTGTCGCCGATATCGCGAGCCTCCCCCTCATCCGCCGCATCGTCGATGAAACTTTGCGCCTCTATCCGCCCGCCGCCTTCCTGTCGCGCACCGCCATGGCTGCCGATACCCTGTGCGGGCGTGAGGTCCGCCCCGGCGATACCGTCATCCTGCCGATCTACGCCCTGCACCGCCACCACGACCTGTGGCCCGACCCCGACCGTTTTGATCCGTCCCGCTTCATGGATCCAAAATCCATCGATCGCTTTGCCTATCTTCCCTTCGGCGATGGCCCCCGCATCTGCATTGGTGCCAACTTTGCGCTGCAAGAAGCCGTCATCATCCTCGCTACCCTCCTCGCCCGCTTCAAATTTACCCGCATCGCGGGCCGCGAGCCCAAACCCGTCATGATCCTGACCCTGCGCCCACAGGGCGGCGTGTGGCTGGGGGTGGAAAGCCTGTAATCAATCACAGATCCCCCGCAGCGCCTGCCACTGCGTGTCTGACATGATCGCCCGTCCCGCACCCTGATCGGCCGCCCGCGCCAGTGCCGCACGCCCCTGTGATGCCGGATGCGTCGCCAGATACTCCGGCAATGCGACGCCCATCCCCTCAATCCGGTCAAAGAATACGGCCATGCCTTCGGTGCCAATCTCCGTTGCCGTCAGCAAATGATGCGCGAACGCGTCCGCCGCCGCTTCCGCCTCACGCGTGTAACTGGCACTCAGCATGTGGTCGCCCATCACGGCCATCAGTGTGCCCCCCGTCGCATCGCCCAGCAGC
>JANNBG010000288.1:0-1536 GCA_031385205.1 Rhodobacterales bacterium | reverse complement strand
GCATCGACGGCATCGACACCGGCATCGCAAGCGGCGAGGATGGTGGCGGCACCGGCACCGGATGTATCGTGGGTGTGGAAGTGAATGGGCAGGCCGACCTCTTCCTTCAGCGCCTTGATAAGGATGCGGGCACCGGAGGGTTTGAGCAGGCCCGCCATATCCTTGAGGCCCAGCACATGCGCGCCTGCGGATTTGAGTTCCTTGGCGCGGGCGACGTAGTAGTGCAGGTCGTACTTGGCGCGGTCGGGGTCCAGAATATCGCCCGTATAGCAGACGGTGCCTTCGCAGACCTTGCCCGCCTCAACCACCGCATCCATGGCCACGCGCATGTTTTCCACCCAATTCAGGCTGTCAAACACGCGGAACACATCGACGCCGGTTTTGGCGGCCTGTGCCACAAAGGTTTGCACGACGTTGTCGGGATAGTTGGTGTAACCGACACCATTGCTGCCACGCAGCAGCATCTGGGTCATCAGGTTGGGCATGGCGGCGCGCAGTTCGCGCAGGCGCTGCCATGGGCATTCCTGCAAGAATCGATAGGCGACATCGAAGGTCGCGCCGCCCCAGCATTCGACGCTGAAAAGCTGGGGGAAATTGGCGGCATAGGCGGGGGCGGCGCGGATCATGTCGATGGACCGCATGCGGGTGGCGAGCAAGGACTGGTGGCCATCGCGCATGGTGGTATCGGTGATGAGCACGCGGGTCTGGGCGGCCATCCAGTCGGCCACGGCTTGCGGGCCGTTTTGTTCCAGCAGGTTGCGGGTGCCCATGACGATATCGCCCTTGGCCAATGGTGCGCGGGGCGTTTTGACCTCCGCCGCGGGTTTGGGGCGGCCTGCAGTTTCGGGGTGACCGTTGACGGTGATGTCGGCGATGTAGGTGAGGATTTTGGTGGCACGGTCGCGGCGTTTCTTGAAGGCGAACAGGTCGGGCGTCGTGTCGATGAATTTGGTGGTGTAGGTGTTGTTGAGGAAGGTGGGGTGTTTGAGCAGGTTGATAACAAAGTCGATGTTGGTGCTGACACCCCGGATGCGGAATTCGCGCAAGGCGCGGTCCATGCGGGCGATGGCCTTTTCCGGGGTCTGGGCGTGGGCGGTGACTTTGACGAGGAGTGAGTCGTAATAACGCGTGATGACGCCGCCGGCGTATGCGGTGCCACCGTCGAGGCGGATGCCCATGCCCGTGGCAGAACGGTAGGCGGTCAGGCGGCCATAGTCGGGGATGAAGTTGTTCTGCGGGTCTTCTGTCGTCACACGGCACTGCACGGCGTGGCCATTCAGGCGGATGTCGTCCTGGCTGGCCATTCCGGTGGCTTCGGCCAGCGTCTTGCCTTCCTCGATCAGGATTTGGGCCTGGACGATATCAATGCCGGTCACCTGTTCGGTAACAGTATGTTCGACCTGAATCCGGGGGTTCACTTCGATGAAGAAGAATTTGCCGCTGTCCATATCCATCAGGAACTCAACGGTGCCCGCGCATTCATAGCCGACATGGGCGCAGATGCGGCGGCCAAGGTCGCAGACTTCGGTGCGTTGG
>JANNBG010000260.1:0-5270 GCA_031385205.1 Rhodobacterales bacterium | reverse complement strand
TGCGGCTGAACCCGATGCCGCTGCGGGTGTTCACGAATTGCCTGCCGGTGGCGCAGATTCTGATGCCGGTGGCGGATGTGACGGTGACGCTGTTGGGGGGCACGCTGCGGCCACAAAACGCGTCGATGGTGGGGATGTTGGCAGAAGAGGCGCTGGAGCGGTTGTGGTTTGACCAGTTGTTTCTGGGCGTGGGGGCGATTGCGGAAGACGGGTCGATTTTCAGCACGGACGAGCAAGAGGCGCGGATTAACGCGCGGATGCTGACGCGGACAGCGGCACCGGTGGTGTTGGCGGATGCGGACAAGTTTGGGGCGTATTTGACGTACCGCGTGGCCCGGTTGAGTGCTGCCTGCCATGTGGTGACCGACGGGCGATTGGCACAGGTTTGGGCAGCGCGGTTGGGCAAGATGGGCTGCAAGGTGACGCAGGTGGGCCATGGCTGACCGGGTCTTGGGTGTTGATAGTGGCGGCACGAAGACCATCGCGATGGTGGCGGATGTGGCGGGCAATGTGCTGGCGAGCGAGGCCTTGGCGGGGTTGGACCCGACGGCTGGTGTGGGTTGGGAGGCGACTTTGACCGCGCTTGCGGGGCGGATAGGGCCTGTGAATGCGGCGGTTTTGGGGCTGCCGTGTCATGGGGAAATCCCGGCGATTTCGGCGCGGCAGGTGGGGCTGGGGCATCTGCTGTTCGGGCCGCAGTGCCATGTGATGAACGACGTGGCGGTGGCGTTCGAGGCGGCGTTTGCGGGCGGGGATGGGGTGCTGATCCTGGCGGGTACGGGGTCGATGGCCTGGGCGCGGGGGCCATTGGGCGAGGTGCGCGTTGGAGGTTGGGGCGATGCCTTTGGCGATGAAGGCTCGGCATTTTGGATCGGGCGGGCGGCGCTGACCATGGTCAGCCGGCATCTGGATGGGCGGCAGAGTTGCGCGGATTTCGCGGACGGGCTGTTGCAGCGGATGGGCGTGGCCAAGGATGGGCTGATCGCCTGGACCTATGGGCAGACGCATCCGCGTGCGGGCGTGGCATCGGTGGCGCGTGAGGTATCGGCGCTGGCGGATGCGGGTGTGTTGGATGCGCAAACAATGATGCAGGTGGGGGCGCTGCACTTGGCCGAGCAGGGCAAGGTGGCGGCGCAGCGAGCCGGTACAACGCTGCAAACATGGGCAGTGGCGGGGTCTGTGATGCGGGATGCGACATTGCGAGCGGCGCTTACCACGGCGATGGGCGCAGCACCGCAACCCGCGCTGTTGCCGCCTGTGGGGGGTGCGGTTCTGGCGGCTGCGCGCCACGCGGGCTGGGTGGTGGATGCGCGCTTTGTGGGCCGGTTGGCCCAATCATTGAACAACATGCAACCGGCGCGGCCCTTGGCGCGTGCGGCGCTACGATAACCGAGAGAGAATCCGATGCCGTCGATCACTGAAACCGTCATCCGCGCGCAATTCCCCTACTGGCAGGCGGCGCTTTTGCAGGACGTGCCGCGCGTGGCGGCACGGGTGATCGTGTTTACCGGATGTGGGACATCGTATTATCTGGCGCAAAGCCTTGCCTGTGCGTGCAATGCGCAGGGGCAGACAGCGATTGCGGTACCGGGGGCGGAATTGGCGCGCAGGCCGGAAAGCTATCTGGCGGATATGTCGGATATTCTGGTGGTAGGGCTGTCACGGTCAGGCACAACGACGGAAACGGTGCAGGCGATCAACGCGAGCCGGGCGCGGGGTTGGCGGACGCTTGCCATTTCCTGCGCACCTGGATCGACGATCCTGCTGACGGCGGATCAGGCGGTGTGCCTGCCGACGGACGTGCGCGAAGGGATCGTGATGTCAGTGTCGGCGAGTTTGATGCTGCTGGGCGGGTTGCGGATGGCGGGGATCGCGTTGCCGGATGGGCTGGTTGCGGCGGCATCGCATGCGATGGCGATGATGGATGCCAAGGCGGCGGGTCTGCTGCCGGGGCGCAGCCATTTTGTCTATCTGGGGGCGGGGGTGAATTACGGGATTGCGACGGAAGGTTGCCTGAAACTGCAGGAGATGAGCCTTTCCTACAGTCAGGCGTTTCATCCGATGGAATACCGGCATGGGCCGGTTTCCCTGATCGACGAGCGGTCATTGGTTGTCATGCTGTATTCCCACGATACGGCGTTGGAAGAGGCGGCATTGGTGGGCGAGTTGCAATCCAAAGGGGCAAAGGTCATCGGCCTTAACGGTCCGGGCGATCTGTCCATCACTCTTGGGCTGACGCACGTGGCAAATGCGCTGGCCTGCCTGCCTGCCCTGCAATTGCTGGGCGAAAAGGTGGCGCTTTCGAAGACGATCAACAGTGAAACCCCGCGCCACCTGACCAAGGTTGTTGTGCTGCAATAAGGAGCCTTGCCATGGCGAAAATCTGTCTTGTCGGTGCCGGATCAACCGTTTTCGCGCAGAACATCCTGGGGGATGTGCTGTCGAACCCGGAACTGGCTGACAGCGAGATTGCGCTGTTTGACATTGATGCAGAACGCCTGTCCACGTCCGAGATCATGGCGCGGCGCATTGGCATGACGCTGGGCCTGAAGGGCCTGCGCATTACAGCCACGACGAACCGGCGCGAGGCGCTGCGGGGCGCGGATTTCGTGATCCTGATGATGCAGATTGGTGGGTACAAGCCGGCCACGGTGGTGGATTTTGAAATCCCCAAGCAGTTCGGTTTGCGCCAGACGATTGCGGATACGCTGGGCATTGGCGGCATTTTCCGGGCGTTGCGCACCATTCCGGTGGTGCTGGATATCGCGCGGGATATGGCCGATGTCTGCCCGAAGGCGCTGATGATGAACTACGTCAATCCGATGGCGATGATCACATGGGCGATGCAAGAGGCGCGGCCTGAGATCGCTTATGTTGGCCTGTGCCATTCGGTGCAGGAAACATCAGGGCATCTGGCGCGGGTGCTGGGTGAGGATATCGCCAACATCGACTACCTGTCAGCAGGCATCAACCATGTGGCGTTTTTCACGAAGTTTGAAAAGCGACTGCCGGGGGGCGGGGTGGAAGACCTGTATCCGCGACTGCGCGAGATTGCGGCAAGTGGGGTTTACCCGGAGGGCGATAAGGTACGCTTTGCGGTGATGAAGCATTTCGGGCATTTCGTGACAGAGAGCAGCGAGCATTTCAGCGAATACACCCCGTGGTTCATCAAACGCGACCGGCCCGATCTGGTGGACCAATATCAGGTGCCATTGGACGAATACATCCGGCGGTGTGAAGAGCAGATTGCCGACTGGCACAGCCTGCGCCGCGATCTGGAAAATGTCGATGCGCCGCTGGTGGTGGAAAAGTCGAACGAATACGCGGCGGCGATTATTCATGGCATGGTGACGGGCACCAACCACCTGATCTATGGCAACCTGCGCAATAACGGGTTGATCGACAACCTGCCATCGGCGGCGGCGGTCGAGGTGCCTTGCCATGTGGACCGCAACGGCATTCAGCCGGTACGCGTGGGGGCTGTGCCTGCCCAACTGGCGGGGATCATGCGCAACCAGATCAACGTGCAGGAAATGACGGTACTGGCGGCGCTGACAGGGAAACGTGAGCATATCTATCACGCGGCCATGTTGGACCCGCATACGGCGGCGGAACTGTCACTGGATGAAATCCATGCCTTGTGCGATGCGCTGATTGTGGCGCATGGCAATTATCTGCCCGCCTATCACTGACATGGGCGCTGTCTCCATCCGCGATGTGACCAAGAATTACGGCACCATGCAGGCCATGTTCGGCGTCAGCTTTGATGTGGCGGATGGGGAGTTTGTGGCGCTGGTGGGGCCATCGGGCTGTGGTAAATCCACGCTGTTGCGGATGATCGCGGGGTTGGAGGAGATCACATCAGGCACAGTCTCCATCGCGGGCCGGGTGGTGAATGAGGTGGAGCCGAAAGCGCGCGATATCGCGATGGTGTTCCAGAACTATGCGCTTTATCCGCATATGACGGTGCGGGAAAACATGGGCTTTTCGTTGCGTTTGCGGGGCGGATCGAAAGCCGACGTTGACCGCGCGGTGGTGGAGGCAGCGGCGGTTCTGGGGCTTTCGGAGTATCTGGAACGTCACCCGAAGCAACTGTCGGGCGGGCAGCGGCAACGGGTGGCGATGGGGCGGGCGATTGTGCGCAACCCGGCGGTGTTTTTGTTTGATGAGCCGTTGTCGAACCTGGACGCGGCGCTGCGGGTGCAGATGCGGGCGGAAATCCGGGGGTTGCATGAACGGCTGGGGTCGACGTCGATTTTCGTGACGCATGATCAGGTGGAGGCGATGACGATGGCGGACCGCATTGTGGTGATGCGGGTGGGGCGGCTGGAACAGGCGGGGCCGCCGTTGGAGCTGTATGACCGGCCAGCGAATGCGTTTGTGGCGGGGTTTATCGGGTCACCTGCGATGAATTTGCTGGCAGGGCAAGCGTCACAGGGACAGGTGGCCCTGGTGAATGGGGCGGTGGTGCCGGTGGCTGTGGGGGTCAGTGGGCCTGTAACCTATGGGATCAGGCCGGAGCATCTGGAACTGTCACCGGACGGGCCGCTGCGGGGGACGGTGGGATTGATCGAATCCACAGGCACGGCGATGTTTGTAGCGGTGGATTGCGGCGGGACAACCGTCCACGCTCTGTTTTCAGACCGCCCGGAATTGCGGCGGGGCGATACCGTCGCATTGCGGCCAAAGGATGGGATGAGCCACCTGTTCGATACGACCAGCGGGGTGCGGTTGTGAACTATCCGCCGATCAGCCAGCTTATCACGCCGCAGTCGGGCATCACCCGACCGTGCCGTCCGTTCATCGACGCGCATAACCATTTGGGTCAGTTCGGTGGGGGCTGGGATGTCCGTGATCCGGGAACCTTTGTCGCCCAACTCCAGATAGCAGGCGTCGTGCACTACGTTGATCTGGATGGCGGCTGGGGGGAAGATATCCTCGACCACCGCCTGCGCAACTTTAAAGCCTTCGCACCGGAAATGTATCGCGTTTATGGCGGGGTGAACTGGGGGCTGTGGGGTGCGGAGGGCCACGCCTTTGCCGACCGTTCCGCCGCGCGTCTGACGGCACAGGCCGCAAGGGGGGCGGAAGGGTTGAAAATCTGGAAACCCTTTGGCCTGCACGTCACCGATGACAAAGGCGACCTCGCAAAAATAGACGACCCCCGCCTCGATGCGATTTGGGCCCGCGCTGGGGAACTTGGCTTCCCCGTCATGATCCATATCGCCGACCCTGTCGCGTTCTTTGCCCCCCTAACGCCCGATAACGAA
>JANNBG010000259.1:0-27330 GCA_031385205.1 Rhodobacterales bacterium | reverse complement strand
GCCCGACATGCTGGCCCGCTGTCTGGCGTCCCTGAAGGCGGGAAAGCGGGCGGCTGACGCGATTATCGTGGTGGACAATGGCTCCACGGCGCTGCCCGAGGCGATCTGTGCGGCCCATCCCGGCGTGCAGCTTTTGCAGGAGCCGACCCCCGGCCCGGGGCCTGCACGCAACCGGGGTGTGACGGCCGCCACCGGTGATATCCTCGCGTTCATCGATGCCGACTGCATCGCCGCCCCGGCCTGGCTGGCGCAGGCCGAGGCGGCCATGGCAGACCCGGCCGCCACGATCCTGGGGGGGGACGTGCGCATTGCCTATGCCAACCCCAACCGCCTGACCATGCTGGAGGCCTATGAGAGCATCTACGCCTACCGCATGGACCGCTACATCGCGCGTGAAGGCTTTACCGGCACTGGCAATCTGGTGGTGCGGCGCGCGGTGCTGGCGGATGTGGGGGCTTTTGCGGGGATCGATGTGGCCGAAGACCGCGACTGGGGCCACCGGGCGACGGCAAAAGGCTACCGCATCCGCTATGTGGCAGGGATGCGGGTGTATCATCCGGCGCGGACGGATTTTGATGGCTTGCGCCAGAAATGGCGCCGTCAAAGCAGCCATGATTATACCGAAGGCAAGGTGCGGCTCAACTGGCGGGCGCGCTGGATCGTCAAGATGCTGGCGATGGGGATTTCCCCTGTGGCCGGGATCCCGCGCATCCTGCTGTCGGACCGGGTGTCGGGTGCCCGCAGCCGCGTGCTGGCCTTTGCCTGCCTTGTCCGCATCAGGTTTTACCGGGCAAGGATCATGATCTGGCTGAGCCTTGGCGGTGATCCGGCCAAGCTGGCGGAACAGTGGAACCGGGTGCCGGGATCGAAGTCCTAGGTTTCGGTGGGTGATGCATCACGGGGTGGACGCGTCCGGCGGGGACATCGCCGCCAAGCGCATGCCTTTGGGATAATCTCTGTAAGCCACCAACGACTTGTTGAGAAAGGCGAAACGCTCGTTTTCATGAACAGCGTCCGGGAAAAGATGCCGCAGCAGGCGCCGTGACACGATGCGGGTGTGGTCAACACGGCTCATCGCCCCCTCCCAGTCGGTCTTTTTCGCAAAGCCGACGTTGACGCTGGATTGCAGGAAAAGCCGCGTCGGTTCGGGCAACCAGTGTAAGAACGGAATGCCATAATGCGGCTCCAGCGGGAACCAGAAGTTGGGCGTCTGCAGGTAGTAAGCCTTGCCCACCCTGCGGGTCTCGGAGGCCAGCGCGGCCATGCTTTTATACAGGCCGACATGTTCGATGACACTGTTGGAATGTGCCAGGTCATAAGACTGATCCGCCATCTCCGGCATGTTGGTGCCGTCACCCACGCGCGTCGCGATGTCGATGGTCAGGCCGTCATTCTGGTTTTCCAAGGCAACATCTGCACTGAGGTTGAGAATCGTGATCTGCACCCGGTCATGGTATGCGGGAGCCAGCAGTTTCCAATAATCACGGCGGCCTCCGATATCGAGGATCGTGGCTTTTTCTTTTTCTAACAAGATGTTATCAATAATGCGTTCAATCCACCTGAAACGGGCTCTGCGCATTTTGGCGCGGATAGAGTGTGGATCATCTGTGGTTGGGCGCTTCAAAATGGGTCTCCGTGGCAATTGAAGAAGGTGAGGTCTATTCAGAAAATTAACTATCAGAACGCGTCGCCAGACCATAAACATGATGGCAAGCTACCAACATAAACCGCTTTTGAGTCTGTTAAAATAACCATTTTGCGCATTTTAGGCGATCTGCCTCAGATGGCCATATTTTTGCGCGCAGCCAAGGTCAGGATGATCGCAAAGTGCGGCGCAGCATGCCAAGGATGTTCTTCAGATTGCGCAGCAGTGGGTTCTGCCGTGCCGCAGCCCACAGGTGCAGCCCCAGATAACGCGGAACCGGACGCCCAGCCAGCCGCAACGCCAGCAGCCGCGCCAACAGGGCGCGGCGGCGTTCGCGCTGACCGGGCTGGATGGCGGCAAGCCGCGCAATATCAAAGGCTTGCGTGTCGATCTTGCCCGCTGCGCGGGCGGCTGCAATCAGATCGGCACCCAAAGCCGTGCGGGCGACAATCAGGCTGACACCGGGGGCTTCGGTGAACAGCGGATACCCCGCATCATCGCTTTCCCAAGCATCGGCGCAGACGACATCTGCAGCGACGCCCGTGCCATCGGCACAGATCTTGCAGCGATTCTGGGCATGCTTTGACAGGATATTGCCCCAGCTTTCATGATAGCTCATCGACCGTTCGGTGCCGTCTTTCAGCTGCGCTGTGGCCTGCCCGGGCCAGCCATTGCCCCGAAAGCGGAAGTGGTCTGTGTCTGCCAGCGTGGTGCCCAGTGCCGCGAGGACCGCCTGTCCACCGCGATGGGACGGCACTCCTGCACAGAAAAATGACAGGATGACTGGAAAGGTGGCTGCAATATGCGCATCCTGTGCACAGAGCGCGCGCAATGCCGCTGCATCACAGGGTTTGCCGACAAAGGCAAAGCGCCGCCCGTCGGATATCTGGGCCGCAAGCTGGGCGAGTGGGGCCGAGGGGGCATAGCGTGACCCGGCGGCGGCAAGAATGCCCGCCGCATCATGCGTGACAACCGCGATATTGCCGATCGGAAAATCGGGTGCGGCGGCCGTCTGCACAACGGCATCCACATGACCCACATCAAGCAGATGCTGCAGGATGGCAGATAACGCCCCGCCCGAGGCCCCGGCAAAGCGCAGCTCTGGCCGCGTTGCCCAACCCGTCACCATGCTGAGATAGGGCCCCCAAAGCACATGGTCCGCCCGGCCCTGTGCTGCGACCTGCTGCCCCAGACCCGGACAGATCGCGGCAATGGTCGCCTCTTCGGAGGCGGACAGCGGTGCGGTCTGCTGCGGTCGCAGGTAACCGGGGTCTGCGACCACCATGCCAATCTTGGCGGGAAGCAGCCCGGCACAGGCCCCGCATCCGGCACAGAGGTTGCCGCGGGCAACGCGGGCAAGCGATGGACTGGATGGTGCAGCCTGTGACACGACACTCTCCTTATGGCCCGGCAGTATGGTGTTCGGCCCGGTCTTGTCAAACGGCCCCCAAGCTTTCGCGCTTGACCGACCTGTGGCAACACGAAACAAGCATGCAATGCGCAGGAATGCAGGAAACCAGATGTGATCCGCTCCGTTCTTCTGATCCTGTCAGGGAACGCCTTTGCAGCCCTGCTGCTGCTGGCGCGCAATCTGATCATCGCGCGCCTGATCCCTGTGGCGGATTACGGCATTGCCGCCACCTTTGCCGTCGCCATGGCTGTGGTCGAGATGATGTCGGCCTTTGGTCTGCAACAGCAGATTATCCAGTCGAAAGACGGCGACGATCCGCGGTTTCAGGCGGGTCTGCAGGGGTTTCAGGTCTTGCGCGGGGCGGTTTCATCGCTTGCGCTCTTTGTCATGGCGCATCCACTGGCCGCATTTCTGGACATCCCGGCTGCGGCCTGGGCCTATCAGGTGATGGCGGTCGTGCCCTTGCTGAATGCCCTGGTGCATTTTGATATCCACCGGCTGAACCGGCATATGGTCTTTGGGCCGATGATCCTGACCGGTATTCTGCCAGCACTGGCCTCGGTCTTGTCGGTCTGGCCGCTGAGCCACTGGTTCGACGATTGGCGTGTGATGCTTTACGCTATCATCCTGCAGGCGGCACTGACAGCGATCACATCGCATGCGGTGGCCAGACGCCCCTACCGCCTTGTGTTTGACCGTGTTCTGATCGGGCAGTCATTGCGCTTTGGCTGGCCCATTCTGGTGAATGGCATGCTGATGTTTCTGGTCTTTAACGGCGACAAGCTGATTGTCGGCAACGCGCTTGGCATGGAGGTGCTGGCGATATTTGCCATGGGCATGACGCTGACGCTGACGCCGACACTGGTGCTGGCAAAGTCGACGCAGAACTTCTTTCTGCCGCGCCTGTCACGGGTTGCGGTTGCCGCAGATGTCGCACAGTTTTCACGGCTGGCGATTGCGACCATCGAGGCAAGTATCCTGAGCGGTGTCGTGCTGGTTTTTGGCATAGTGCTGGTGGGCGCATCTTTCGTGGACCTTCTGCTAGGGGTGAAATACGCCCCGCTTGTCCCGCTCCTGACACTTTTGTCCGTGATGCAGGCCCTGCGCGTGTTCAAGGCTGGTGGGGCGATTGTTGCCGTGGCACGGCAGCAGACCAGCAATGCGATGGTCGCCAATCTTTTTCGGATGGCCAGCCTGCCCGTTGCCTGGTGGGTGCTGCAAACGGGCGGCGCGATAACGCAACTGATCTGGGTCGGGATCGGCGGCGAGTTTTGCGGCTTTGTCGTCTCACTTTTGATGCTGCGTGGCCGCGTGGGGATCAGCCTGAGACCGTTGCGCGCGCCACTGGCCCTGATGGCGCTTTTCTTCGGGCTGGCCTTGGGCGGCGACAGGCTACAGCAGCAGATAGGCATGGCCGACTGGGGCACAGCGTTTGCACTGGGATTAAGTCTTGCGATGCTTTTGGGAAGTATGACCAATCTGCGTCAGGAGCTGTTTCATTAGTGGAGAGGGTGATGCGGAAGATGTTCGGTCACGGCTCTGACCTGCACGCCATATCGCACGTGCGCAGGGACGTCCTATGAACCCGGCATGGCACCCTGATGCCGTCGCGCGCGCGCGGCAGGCTGGGCGATCTGCGCAAAGCCGTTGGGCCGCAGCGCTGCTGTCGCTCTACCGCCTGCGCCGCCTGCGTCCGTTGGTCCAGAAAGCCTGTTTCCGTCTTGAAGGTGGTGCGATGTTTTCGGTGACATGGCGCGATATCCTGCGGCGCTATCACGGGGCAGATGTTGGTCCATTCAGTTACGGTGCGATCCTGACACCCGGCATTTTGCCACAAGGGACGGACGTGGGGCGCTATTGTTCTGTCGGTGCGGACCTGATCGTCCGCCGCCGTAATCATCCGCTGGACCGCCCCATCCTGCACCCGTTTTTCTATAACGCGGCCCTCGGTCTGCTGCGCACCGATACGATTCCAAACGATCGCAATAATCCGCTGACGATCGGTCACGACGTCTGGATTGGTGACCGGGTGACGATCCTTGCGGGGTGCCAGCAGATCGGTAACGGGGCCGTCATTGCCGCAGGGGCTGTGGTGACGCGGGATGTGCCCGCCTATGCCATTGTGGGCGGCGTGCCTGCGCGATTGCTGCGCATGCGGTTCGCGGCTGACCGGATCGCCACAATCGCGGCCAGCCAATGGTGGGACAGGGACATCACGTCACTGATAGAAGCGCCCCCTTTCGACGATCTTTTTGGCCCAACACAAACATGACCCAGCACCACCCCATGGCGTCAGACCATGGGGTGGTGCTGGCCGCTTATCTACCGCGCATCCCGGCCTGACAGCTATATCAGAACATCCATTTTCCCGATGTGCCCCAAAAACACGTCGTGAAGCCGGATGCTGTCACCATCACCGCTGTAGATCACGACATCATTGCCGTCCTGCCGCATGTGATTCAGCACAAGATCCTTGAAGTTGCGCACCGTATCCATGTCCCGGATGTCGAGGATATCGTGCAATGCGCCCTTGGCGTCAAAATCCGTGACCTTGTCATGATCGTAACCAGTTTTGAACACGAAGGTATCCGTGCCACCACCGCCGGTCAGCGTATCATTGCCCGCAAGACCGTCCAGTTTGTTGTCGGCCCGGTTGCCGGTCAGGTGGTTTGCCAGCGCGTTTCCGGTCAGGCGACTGGCATTCGTGCCCGTCAGAACAAGATTTTCAAGACTATTGCCAAGGGTGTAATTGATGGACGTGTAAACAGTATCAATGCCGATCCCACTTTCGATCACGCGGTCGCCACGGCTATTGACGATATAGGTATCGTTGCCAGTACCGCCCGCCATGGTATCGGCGCCCACACCGCCATTCAGGGTATCATTGCCCGAGCCGCCCAGAATGGTATCACTGCCCGCCCCGCCCGTCAGGACGTTCGCCCCGGTGTTGCCGATCAGGACGTTTGCCCCGGTATTGCCGATCAGCGTGTCGGCCCCGCCGATAAGAATGCCATTTTCGACATTGGTCCCCAGTGTGGTGCTGACGGTGGTCTGGATGGTGTCGATGCTGGTTCCGGTTGCGGTTTCGACCACATGGTCAGCGGTGTTATTGACGATATAAGTATCACTGCCCGTGCCGCCCGCCATGGTATCGGCCCCCGCGCCGCCATTCAGGGTATCGGCGCCCGCGCCGCCATTCAGGGTATCACTGCCCGCGCCGCCATTCAGGGTATTGGCCCCGGTGTTACCAGCAAGAACATTGGTCCCACTGTCGCCCGTCAGGTTCAGGTTGTATGTCCCCGTCAAACTGGCATTTTCAATATCGGTGAGCCCACTGGTTGTCAGGTCGATGGACAGGGCAGAGGATTGCGTTTCATCAACACCCCCTGCATCAATGATCGTCACAGCCGCCGTTATCAGGGTGTAGACATCATTGCCTGTCCCACCCGTCAAGAGGCGTGCATCATTGCCTTGCAGGACCTCCGTTTCAGGGGTTGCGTGATAGTCTGACGCATTGGTCATGATGCGGAAGGCCTGCAGATCGCCGTTGAAATTCTGCCCGCCCCAAGAATTGCCAAAGGTCAGGTCATGCGCCCCGGTCCAGCCAAGCGGCCCGGCAAGGGCGGCATCGGTCAAGAGGTCGCCATCAACCGTGATCTGGACCCGGCCGGAGGCGAGGGTGATCCCGATCTGATGCGCAGACAAATCACCAAGCCCCGCCCCGCTGGTCGTCAGGGTCTGCAGGCCAGTGGATGAAAACAAGGTGAGCACAAGGTCACCTGTTGCATTGACCGTGGCAAGGAAACTGCCATGCAGCCGGAACACCTCGCCGGTTGCCCCGAGGGTATCGGCCTTCAAGGTCAGGCTCATGGCGATGTCATCGCTGCCCGGCAGATCAGTCAGATATTGCAGTGCGACAAAGGCCGCAACACCAGGCGCGCCCAATTGCAGTCCCGCAGGTGACCCCGCTGCCGGCACCGGAAGTGCCACAGCCTGACCATCGTCATAGGCCATAAATCCCCCATCTGCGCCCAGAACCAGCATATCCGGGCCGTCAATCCCAAGCGTCAGGCTGGCGCTGGCAACCGTCCCATCAGGGAAGCGCAGGGTCAGGGTCACATCGCGCAATCCGCCATCGGCAAAGCTGTGGCGGATCAGCGTGCCATTGGCCGTCGTCCCATCGCCAAAATCCCATTCAAAGGCCGTGCCCGCGGGCAGGCTATTGCCAAACCGGGCGTCAAACAGCCGCGTTGCGCCATCGCCTTCCACCTGCATGACATGGAACTGTGCGGCCACAAGGCTCGGGTCAGCGTGGCTGCCGTCTGCGCCCACGCTGGATTGGCCCAGGGCGCTGCCCGGAAGCAGAATGAAGGCATGCACACCGTTCACAGGCTGCAGGGACGAGGCCAGAAACACATCGGCATAGTAGCCAGCGGCAAGCGGGTCCTGGTCCTGGACAAGGACGTTATCACTGACAGTCCAGCCAGCCTGCCCGGTCCACCCTGTGATCGCCGCGGTCAGGTTCTCGGTGATGATGACTCCGGTCGAGGACACTGCGACCGTAATTCGCGGAATCTCGACCCCAGAATCCTGGCCGTCAACCCCGACGCCATCTGCGTGCAGAACGGAATTGTTCCGGATCGTCAGACCCGCTGTTTCCCCCACCGTGATGCCATGCAGATGGCCATTCACGATCATGTTATTCTCGATCAGGACATTGCGATAAAACATCTCGGTTCCCGCAAGACCACTATCAACCATCTCGTTGCGCATGAAGATCGACTGCGCCCAATCGCCGGACCCGATGTCGAGAACGTTGTTTCGGATGATGATGTCGGTGCTTGGCGCATTCGTAGAGGCCGTCCAGAACTGGATCATGTCACTGTGGTCGTCGGACCCAGGGGCATGCTTGAAATCATGAATCCAGTTATCTTCAATCACGACATCCGTGACTTCGGCAAAATCCATCCCGTCTGATCGGATCGTATGCACATCATTGCCGGAAACCGTCACTCCGCTGCTGGTTATGATGGTCATGCCGCGGTGAAAGTCGAAAAGTGCGTTGTCTTTGATCACGACATCCGTCGAACCGATCACGGACAGGCCGATGCCGGTGCTGTAACCATCGTCGATCGCAGAGACGCCGGATGCGACATCCCCATCAAAGACGCTATTCTGAATTGTAAGGTTTGCGCAGTTGGTAAAGCTGAATGGGCGTTCCCATGTCACATCGCCTTGCGTGAACACATAATCAAACACCACACCATCAAAGCGGAGGTTCGTGGCGCCACGCACATCCATTCCACTAAAGACGGCGGGATCGTTGGGATCGGCGGAGATGATGGTCACTGTTGCGTCAAAGGTCAGGTCCATTGCGGCGGTATCTTGGACAAAGACGTCACCATAGTTGCCGCCCTGTAGCTTGATGACATCGCCGCCCGTCGCCTGCGACAAGGCATGCAGAAGCTCGGCCTGTGAGGCCACTGAAAAAGTTTGCGACATGTATTCCCCAGACTTTTAGCGGCAGCGCGCCACGGCATATGGCTTCGCACGCGCAATTTTTACTGATCTCTGTGGCAAGAGCGGGCCTGGAATATGGCGCTTCACACAGGCATTTGGCGACAGTGGAGGACGGATTCACATACTGTTGACAAGTTCATCTCTTATGAACACTTGCCGCAGCCTTTCAGCGTCCGATCGTCATGGCAAGACCCTGTGCGATTCGGTCCATCGCCCCGTCATCCAGCCCCTGATATACGGGGAGCATAAGCAGATGGTTCTTCAGATGGCAGGCGTCAGCACAGCCTTCCCAAGACAGCCGCCTGTGAAACCCCGCCCACCACGGCGTGACGGATATCCCTTGCCTGGTCAGCCTGTCGGCCACCGCATTGCGGTTTGTCACCAGCACCGGCATCCCCATAGGACAGGCATCTTGTGGCAGACCATCGGCAAGCAGGGTTACGCCCGCCACGCCTGCAAGACAGTCTTGCAGGCGCAGATAGTTTCGGCGCCGGGCCCGGATCGTCGCATCAATGGCGAAGGACTGCAGTGTCCATGCGGTCAAACGACTGATTCTGCGGTCACGCAGGCGGGGATCAAAATAATAATGGGGCGGCATATCGGGGGCGTCCAGAACCGGGGCTGCGGTCACACTTTGCCGTCGATGACGTTTCAAGGCACCAAAAAGCGCGTCTGATCCCGGAAGCTTCTGCAGGGTTTCCCGCAGCACCGCCCGCCCAACCTGGTTCAGAGGGGCTGGCCGATGAAACGGGGCCGCACCCGAAAGGGCCGGGTTGTTCACAACCAGCGCGCCCCCGCCGATGACCGGGAAGAACTTGTAAAAGCAGAACACGGCAACGTCACCAAAACGTCCCTCGGCGGGCCGCGCCCCGCTGAGCAGGCTCAGCGCGCAATCTTCAATCAGGAACAGCCCGTGCTGATCGCAGATCAACCGCAACGCTGCCGCATCGCGCTGCAGAAAGCCAAAGTAATGCGTCAGATAAATTGCCTTTGTCCGCGGCCCGATCATCCGTTCCACGGCCCCACAATCAATCTGGGCCGTCCTGTCCACGGGATAAAGCCGGATCGTAACGCCGGCATGCAGCAGCGGGTCAAGCTCGGACCCGCAGTTATAGGCCGGGGCCAGCACCTCGTCGCCGGGTCGCAGACCAAGCAGATCATAGGCCCTGCGAATGGCAACACGGGTGTTGAAGCTATATCCGACCCGTCGCCCGGCAAACAGCGCCTGCACGCCCCCCGCCGGGTCACGCGTCAACACATGGCCGCGGGTCATCTTTGCAAGCATCACATGGCCACATCATCATAGCGCGGTGCATGCATCAATATCTATCCTGTCATGTATGGTCTGTGTGCACCCAAAAAATCCAAGAGCAACTCTCTTGCCACGATGCGGCCACAGATGTTTCGTTCTTTTCATCAAAGCGGCATTTCAATACCTTAAAGACGAGACAGGCTGTCGCGCAAGGATGGTCAGACAGATGTATCGGACCCAGAAAGTGTAAGCGGAATGACCCTATTGCCTGCAGTCCCGCGTGTGGCACCCGAAGTATCCGATCCAAAAGCGGTGGTTTCCGTCATTATTGTCAACTGGAATACCCGCGATCTGCTGCGTGATTGTCTGACCTCGATCACGGCCGAAACATCTGTGCCGCACGAGATAATCGTGGTGGATAATGCCAGTTCTGATGGCTCTTGTGCGATGGTCACGGCCGATTTCCCCCATGTCCTGTTGATTGCAAACACAACAAACTATGGGTTTGCAGGGGCCAATAATCAGGGACTTGCCATTGCCCAAGGGCAGCATGTGCTGCTGCTCAATCCCGATACGCTGGTGTGCGATGGCGCGATTGACCGCATGTTGATCTGGCTCGCGGCACATCCGGATGTGGGCTGCGTCGGATGCCAGGTGATGGAGAACGCGCAGGTCATTCAACAAACCTGTTTTGCAGATCCCACACCCCTGAACATGCTGATCACCGAATTTGGGTTGATGCGGCTGGCGCGATGGCTGCCCGGTCTTGGCCGCCCGTGGTATCTTGACTGGGATCGGCGGTCCGCCCGGGATGTCGATATCGTGTCCGGCATGTTCATGTTGGTCCCCCGCACCGTGTTGGATCAGGTCGGCCCGCTGGATGCCACCTTCTTTGTCTATGCCGAAGAAGCGGACTGGTGCCGTCGCATCCGAAAAGCGGGCTGGCGCTGTGTTTTTGCCCCGGTGGCCCAGATCATTCACCGCGATGGCGGCGGGAAAAGCACCGCGCAGATCCGGTCAAAAATGTTTGTTCAAATGCAGAAGAGCCATCTGATTTATGCCCGCAAGCATCATGGCCGGGGGGGCTATCTCTGTGTCAGGGCGCTGTTTGTGATCACTGCGCTGCTGCGGTGCGCCGTCTTTGGGATGCTGTCCATGGTGCGGACGGATGACACCATCAAATCGCGGGTGCGGTTGTCATCGGCCGCCTTGGTGTATCATTTGACAGGCCGCGAGCCCGCCGGATGACAGCCCTGCAGGCCATCGGTCACGATCAGCAGGCTGTGGCCCTTTTACCCGTTGCGCGCCTCTTGAGAACGCGCAAGATGATTTTGCCGCAGTGGAAGCCACATCACCTGCGGTTCTGGTCGAGGAGCCTTGATTTCATCTTTTATCGCGCAGGGTTTTTGAAGCCGATGGTGCGGGGTGGACCCAAACCCACTTTGGCATGTCTGAAGAGCGGCACGGCGATGACGTGAAGCAGCCCCTTCCCCTTCTTGACACGCCTATGCTGTCACCCGGCCAAGCCGAAACCGGGAACCCTGTTGCCGCTGCGGATGGCTTGCAACTGACATGGGTTTCGCAACGTGCGGATCTTGCCCCGCTTTATGCAGAGTGGCGGGATCTCGCCGCGGCCACAGACGCGGATGTCTATTTATGGCCTGACTGGTTTGACACCTGGTGGGACCATTTTGGTGCGGAGCGGCAGCTTGCCTGTCTTGTGGCACGACAGCAGGGGCATCTGGTCGGCGTTTTGCCCTTTGCAATCGAAAGGATCAGGGTGGGACCGATCTCGATCCGGGTTGCGCGCTTTGCGGGGACCGATCCGCATTGCATCGTGTTGCGCGTCCCGGTGGACCCGCTGTGTGTGGCCAGCATGATCGGCGACAGTTTCTCCCATCTTTTGGGGCCGGAGCGCTGTGATGCCATCAGCCTGACGCCCGTGTCCGCGCGCTCCGATCTGGCCAGCCTCACCCATGCCATCTGCGCATCACACAGCGCCATGCAGCTGACAGATATCCCCGACGGGGCCCATGTCGTCTTTGATCTGCCGCATGATTTTGAAACCTATCTCGGGCAGCTTTCAAAGAACCGCCGCAGCCAGTTTCGGCGCGATATCCAAGGTCTTGAAGCCGCCTACGCCATGACGACACAGGTGACGCTGCCGACCGCCCAGGAATTCACCGATTTTGTCGCGTTTCATACCCAGCAATGGCAGGCCGTCGGCATGGCAGGCCATTTCGGTGACTGGCCCGGAAGTCAGGGGTTCTACACCGATTTTGCCACGCGCGTGGCGGCCGCGGCAAGACCCGGTCCTGTGCAGCTTCACACCCAGACCGGGCGCATGGGGCCACTTGCGACACAGTTCGTGCTGGTGCGCGGGCCTGCAGCACAGTGGCGACTGCCTGCGCGGACCGTTGAAATTGCGGCAGATCGGTTCAGCATCGGCAAAGTCGGATTACTGCTGATGATCAAGCAGCTCATCACCGATGGTGTGACCCTTATCGAGGCCGGCCGGGGGGAATATGACTATAAACTGGCCTATGGAGGGCAGCGCATCCCTGTACATCGCATGGTCATCAGCCCGGCGTCGTCATCCGGCCGCAGGCGCTTGCGCGTGCTGCTTGTCTGGGCAAACCTGATCCATCTGTTCTATTATCGTCTCTGGTTTTGGAAGATCGCCCCACGCATGCGCCGGATGACAGGTCAGCAGCCCCGCCCCCTGTGGCGCACCTGGATCAGGACGCGCCTATGACCCCGGGCGCAATCAGCATGCTGCAGGTCCGGGATATCTCCCCCAGGGAATGGTCCGAGAACCTGCAGTGCTTCGGGGATGTCACGCTTGAGCAATCTTTGACGTTTGCACAGCATGCTGCCGCCCGCCTTGGGGCCGCTGTGCGCCTGATGGCCGTTGAAAGTGATACGCGCCTGCTCGGGGCTGCAGCCATACGGCTGCGGCGTATTCCCGTTCTGGGGCGTGGCATCGCGTGGCTGCCATCTGGCCCTTTGACCCTGATAAATGGCTTTGCGACGCCGGACGCGGCCCATCTGACGGATATTCTCAATGCGCTGCGCCACCAACTCTGCGACCGAGAAGGGCATATATTGCGCCTGCGCCTGCCAGGCATTGCCCGATACGACACCGCCCTGGCACGTGACGCGGCCACAGCGGCCGGGTTCTTACCCTACCCTGCCCAACCACCCTCTCGCAGCTATGCTCTCGATCTGACACAGAAGCCCGACACCTTACTGGCCGGCATGAGCGGGAAGTGGCGAACAGACTTAAGATTTGGTCTGAAATCCGGAATGACGCTGCAGTGTGGCGCGGACAGGGATCTGCAGGAACGGTTTCTGGCCCTTTTTGCCCGCGTGCAGCAGGCAAAGGGATTTCGTCCCAATATTTTTCCGGACTTTCATTTTGATATGGTCACATCCCGAAACGACCATCCCGACTATGCGCTCGAGATACTGATTGCGGCAAAAGACGGCAAAGATGTTGCGGGCATTGTTGTCGGACGCGCGGGACACACGGCCACATATCTGTACGGGGCCACCGATGCGGCTGGACGGCCCCTGCGCGCCGGGTATGTTCTGACATGGCAGGCCATCCTGCAGTCGCAAGAGCGGGGGTTGCACTGGTATGATCTTGGCGGCGTCGATGTCGCGACCAATCCTGATGTCGCGCGCTTCAAGGAGCGCATGGGGGGTCTATGGATCACGGCAGAGGTCTTCCAAGCGCAGCCCGAAGGCCTTATGGCAAAGGCGATTATCGGGTTGGAGCAGCTGCGCGCTCGGCTCCGGCCATGACGAGGAGCCACAGATGTCACTGAAAGTAGGACTGGTCTTTCATGGCATTGGCACCCCAAAACGTGACCTGGAGCACGGCGAAGCAAGCTGCTGGATCAGCGTGCAAAAGTTCGTTGACATCCTCGACTGGATCACAACGCTCCCCGACCCCTCACAGGTCCATATCAGTTTTGATGACGGCAATCTTTCGGATATTGAAATTGCCCTGCCGCACCTGATCGCCAGAGGATTGCAGGCAGAGTTCTTTGTAGTGACCGGACGCATCGGCACAGCGGGGTCACTGAGCGTTTCCAATATTCAAGACCTTCAGGCCGCCGGCATGGAGATCGGAAGTCATGGCGTCGATCATGTCGATTGGAGAAAGCTCAACCGCGACCAGCTTGCATCTGAACTGGAAGTATCGAGGGATCGGCTAGCAGACATTTGCGGCAGAACAATAGTTAGTGCAGCCATTCCGTATGGTGAATATAACGGGCGTGTTTTTCGAGGCCTGAAAGAGGCTGGCTATACCAGTGCATACAACAGTGACACGGGAAAGATAAATACGAAAAGGCTTTTCAAGCCAAGAACGTCGATCAGAGAGACGACAGATATCCACAATCTGGATTGGAACGTCCACAATTCTGGTCGGCTCTATCGTGTTGTATTGGCGGTCGCTAAAAAAGCAAGACGTACATACTTATATTGGTGAAGCGCTGCGGAAATGAGTATGACGATAAAAGGGTCAAGTGAGATGAAGGATATCGTCCAAATCGAAAAAGACAGTGAACGTCAAGGAATTTTCCCTATGCTCCCGCTGCCTATCGCCTTGTATTTCCTGATGATTGCCATACCTGTCGAATTTAACGTCGGGACCATATTTATGACCGGTGTAAGACTGGTTTTACTTGCAACATTTGTACCTGTATTCCTCAGACTATTCTCGGGGGCTTACGGAAAGGTTATTCTGACTGATGTTCTGTTCTTTATCTTTACCAGCCTGGCCATATTCGCACTGGCAATCAACACGCCCGATCAGGCCATATCGTTTGGCGGATCTTATACACTGGAGCTTTATGGAAGTTACATTCTCGCCAGAGCCTATATCAGAACACCGTCAGATTTCATCAATTTCTGCAAGGCTGTGTTCATACTTATTCTGTTTTCTCTTCCCTTCGCCTTTTACGAAACACAAACGGGTTACGCAGTCATCCCAGGGCTTATAAACAAGCTGCCATACTTCTACAGTATGGCTGACTTCTATAACGAAGATGCGGGGCGACGCTTGGGGTTGGAACGATCTCAGGTATTTTTTGTACATCCTATCCATTACGGCCTATTCTGTTCAACCGCGTTCTCACTGGTCATCGTGGGGTTCAAGGGATTGTTCAAGCCACTCATCCGTTATGGTCTATCCATCGCAATTTGTTTAGGTGTGATTGCCTCAGTTTCCAGTGGGGCCCTCTTGCCACTTGTGCTTCAAATTGGGCTGGTCGCATGGGCATATATTTTCAGTGGCTTCAAAAAAAAATGGGTGTTTCTCTGCATTTTTATCATTACAGCCTATGTTGTCGTTGACACGATATCAAATCGAACGGCCATTGACGTCTTCCTGGAATATGCCACCCTCTCCTCGGATACAGCCTATGGTCGTGTTGTCGTATTTGAATGGGGCATGGTCAATGTACGGAAAAACCCGTTTCTGGGCATCGGCCTGAACAACTGGGAGCGGCCATGGTGGAAAATCTCGCAAAGTCTGGATAATTTTTGGCTGTTGACGACGGTACGATATGGCATTCCAGCATTCCTCCTGCTTGTGTTTGGATTTGTGACCGTGATTTGGCGTGTCATGTGGCGAAATGTTGATGGTAATCCCGTCGTGTGGCAGTTGCGGCGGGCATGGGTTTTCACAATGATTGGTCTGGTGCTGACGCTATGCACGGTCGATGTTTGGGCGACGGTGATGTCATATGTATTCTTCATGTTCGGCGCAGGGGTTTGGATGATCACGGCGAATGTTGACTTACCGCAAGCACAGACGGCAAAACGTGTGACCCCCCCGGTACGCGATGGGAGACCTGCGTATACCCGTTTTCCAGAATCCAAGTGAAACTCCGCATAATAGCTGGCACTGCCAGCCGCAGCGGGGCGAACGGTCGTTTCCCATTCGTAACGGGGTGTCGTCCTAAAACTTATACAGGCATTTTCAGTTTCACCGATGCATCACGGCTTGTCTTTATCCTCTTAAGCCTGATATGGTTTCTGCCAGAGTATTCCGCATTGGCTCTCGGGTATTTTGGTCTACTGCGGCATCACTGAAGACTCTCGTGGGCAAAAATAATGCTTAAAATTGCACTGCTGTTCCATTCCGCCAAAAATGATAACCTTGGGGTGGGGGCGCTGAGCGTATCCGAGGTCGAGATCCTGCGTCAGATTGCACAGGTCCGTGGTCTTGATGTTCAGATCACCGTCATCGACAGCTTTGGGCCGCGGCCTCCCTACATTTGTGGCAACGACGTGCAGGTCACGATGTTACGCCCGATGCGTCATCCTTTCACGTTTTTCCGTACGGTACGTCAAAACGATCTGGTGATTGACATTGGCGGTGGCGACAGCTTTGCCGATATTTACGGCTGGAAGCGCTTTACCAAGATGCATCTGCTGAAATACCTCGTGCATCTGTCAGGTCGCGCTTTGGTGTTGGCGCCGCAGACGATCGGACCGTTCAGGTCGCGCCTGCGTCAGGCGATTGCAGCGCAATCTATCCGGATGTCAAAGATCGTGGTGACACGGGATGCGTTGTCAACGGCAGCGCTGCAGACAATGGGCGTTGGGTGCAGAACGATTGAGGCGTCAGATGTGGCACTGCGGTTGCCCTTCACCCCGCCTGCGCCACGGGCGGCGGGAACCCCAGTCCGGGTTGGGTTGAATGTTTCGGGTCTTCTGATGAATGGGGGCTATACCCGCAATAACATGTTTGGTCTGAAAATGGATTACGGTACGCTGATCCGCAGTCTTATCACAGATTTCTTAGCCCACCCCGATGGGTGTGAGCTGCATCTGGTACCACATGTCATTTCTTGGGATCGCAGCGCATTAGAAGATGATTATCAGGCCTCTCTCGACCTTGCAGTGGCGTTTCCAGAGGTGAAAGTTGCGCCGCGCTTTGCGTCACCATCGGAGGCGAAAAGCTACATCGCCGGTCTGGATTTCTTCATGGGGGCCCGGATGCATGCCTGCATCGCGGCCTTTTCAGCCGGTGTCCCGGTGGTTCCCATGGCGTATAGCCGCAAGTTTGCCGGCCTTTTTGGAAGCCTTGGATATCATCATACGGTTGATTGCACGGCAGAGACGGCGGCGGCAATCCAACAAAAGATCCAGACAGCGTATGACGGGCGCGCGGCCCTTGCCCATGACATGCTGGCTGCATACGATCTGGGTCTGCAAAAACTTGCGGTTTATGAATTAGCCCTTGGGGATGTGATGGAAAAGATCGCAGCTGCAAAACGATAAGGTGCAGGCAATATCATGGCGCAGGCACAAAACGTTCAACGTTGCTGCGCAATATCAGGTCTTTGATCTCTCCTTCAAATGATTTTCTGTCGCCAAACGGGTTGCCCAGTGAAAACCCCCAGTATTCAAGCGGCTTGGTCAGCCCAGCGGTGTGGGCCTCAGCGACGACTTGACCATCCAGCGCAATGTCAAAACGCCCCGTTGTTGCCGAATAGCGCAGACGCATGTCGTGCCATCCGTCCGTGAAAAGGTGTAAAGGCCCCGTGGCAAGGTGGATCTGGCCCCCCGCACCTGTATCAAAATCAACCTCGATGGCACCACGCGGGGTGATCGTGACCAGAAGGTTCGTATGGATGCGGAGCAATTCACCCGCGGGGTCTGATCCAATCGGTCGGAGCGTGAGCAACAGTTCGAAATCACCCGCATCAAAGAAAGCACGCATATATTCGGGTGGGATGGAGATGGGCACCTGGCCGGTGCGCAGGCGTGTCACGCCACTGGGGGTTTCGGGAACTGGGCGGGGGGTGCCTGCGGACCATGACAGGATTTGTGTTGTCTCGGCGGTAAAGGTCAATACCTCAGGGCTTGGGACCGTGAGTTGTGCCGTTGTTTCCATCAGGTCGCCATGGGGCGGGCGGATGTGCAGGGTAACCTTCTGGACGCCCGCTGTGCCAAAAACACGTGTGATCTTCTGGCCTTCCATGCGCGTCCCATCCGCAAACATCCAGTGGAAGCTGGTGGCCGGGCCAAGCGTTCCGTCTGATCCTGCGCTCAGGCCTGCGTCAAAGGTAAAGCGGTTCAGCGCCGCGGGGTCTGCGACGACCTGTATCACCGGGGTCAGGACTGCATGTTGCAAGATATCGGCAAGCCGGGACGCCCCCAGCCCTGTCCCATCAAGTGGTCCACCCGGCAGATATCCAAAGGATGCGAGCTGGCGCGGATCGCCGGTCCGGGCCGCAACAAAGACGGTGTCATAGAACCCTGGGCTGTGCACATTTTGATCCTGGATCAGAAGGTTATCCAAGACCGTCCAATCCGCCTGCCCGTCATACCCTGCGATCATGGGGGTAACATTCTGCACGATCTTCACATCGGTCGATGTGGCCGCCACATTGATCACAGGTGTCCAAAGGCCTGATTCATCGGCAATGCCTTTTGTTGCTGCATTTCGGATCAGGGTGTTGTGGCTGATCTGCAGACCGGTCGTCTCACCAACCGTAATGCCATGCAGATGTGCGTTGATGATGACGTTTCCCGTGATGACGACGTCTTGGTAAAACATGTCAGAACCCGCCTCGCCCTGGTCGACACGCTCGTTGCGCATGAAAATGGATTGCGTGTACCACCCCAGCCCTGAATTCAGAACATTGTCCCGGATCTCGATATTGCGGCTCGGGGACGTCGTTCCACTGGTCCAGAACTGGATCATGTCAGGATGATCGTCAGACAGCGCCGACCCGTCGAAGTCACGAATTATGTTCTCCGCGATCAGGAGGTTTTCGACCTGTGCAAAGTCCATTCCATCACTGCGCATCCCATATAGATCGTTGTTTCGAACGGTGATGTTGCTGCTTTCGCTGATAACCAGACCACGGTGAAACCGACGGATTTCGTTCTGTTCCACTGTCACATGTGTTGATCTGCTGACCCCCAGCCCATAACCGTTACCATAGCCATCATCGCTCAGTGACACGCCCTGTGCCACATCGCCATCAAACAGGGAGCGCCGGATAAGGATATTGTCGCTATCTTCAACCGAGAATGGCCTGACATGCGTCGGATCACCCGGTAAGAAGCTGTAATCAAACGTCAGCCCATCAAGGATCAGATACTTTGCATCCTTCAGATACAGCTGTGAAAACTGCGCCGGGTCCGTAGGATCGGCTGAGCGCAGCGTGATGGGGTGGCCTTCTTCACCCCCCCCCGTCAGCACCAGCGGCCCATAGTCCCCTGCAGCAAGAATAAGGTTTGTGCCGGGCTTGGCGTCTGCAAGACTGTCACGCAATGCCTGAGGGTTTGTGATCTGGACGACACTCTCTGCAAGCGCCACTTCGAGGGAAAAAAAGAAGAGTGCACTGAAGATTATGCATACGGAACGCAACAGAACAGTGGAACACATCTTGGCATCTCCGGGCGCATGCTGACCTCAACCGATACAACAGAAATCAGAGAAAGATCTCACCTGCAGCATAAGGCCATGCCCGACTGTCTCTGGTCAACTCTGTCATCTGCTTGAAGAAGCCAGTGGCCTTCGAAAGACATCCCCCTCAACATGAGTCCACTCATCAGTGTGAACACATGATCTAACCCGCCGCCGCCCTCAGCCCGTGCGCAGGCGCAGCGTCATCAGGATGACAGCGATAGCCAGCGGCCAGACCGTGCAGGCCATATAGCCGATCAGGTTGTAAACCAGACTTTTCTGCCCGGTCTGGCGCTGTTCGCGCCAAGTCATCACCACGGCAAACACAGTCACCGTCAGATACAAAACAAAAGCCACACTCCAGAAATCCATATGCGCAGGCCCCCGCCGCGGTGATGTGTTCTGCAATCAAAATCAGACTGCGTCCTGACTGACTTAATGTATAGGCGTTATGGCATTGTTAAAATTCAACTCTCAGTTGCTTTTCTTTCCGTGTCAGGCCCCAGGCCCAAAACCCGCCGCCCATGATCGCGCAAAGTGCCGTCCGGACCGACATAGCGGTACAGCGTCGCGCGCTGCACGCCCAGCTCGCGGCACAGGGTCATCACGGATGTATCCCTGTTGGCCATCGCCGCCTGCGCCAGCCGCACCTGCGCGCGTGTCAGCGCAAAGGCCCGCCCGCCCTTGCGCCCGCGTGCCCGTGCGGCGGCCAGCCCCGCCATGGTGCGTTCACGGATCAGGTCACGCTCGAACTCCGCCAGCGTGGCAAAGATGCCAAAGATCATCCGCCCGGCAGAGGTGGTCGTGTCAATCTCGGCCCCCTGCCCCGTCAGCACGCGCAAGCCCACATCGCGCGCCGCAAGGTCACGCACCAGCGTGACCAGATGGGTCAGCGTGCGGCCCAGCCGGTCCAGCTTCCACACCAGCAGCACATCGCCTGCGCGCAGGCTGCGCAGGCAAGCCTCCAGCCCCGGCCGGTCTTCCTTTGCCCCCGACGCGCGGTCTTCGTAAATGCGGGCGGCCTCGACACCCGCGGCAATCAGCGCATCACGCTGCAGGTCCACCGATTGCGAACCATCCGATTTCGAGACGCGGGCATAGCCGATGAGCATGTATCACAAACGAGGGTTTGAGTGAGCACCCGGTTCTGCACAGGGCAATATCTGTAAACTGTAACTTAACCAGCACTGTAAACAATGTCTTTTGAACCCTCAAACAAAAGCAAAAGCTACTTATTTCCACCCACCTGCGTGACATCAAAGTTAATGCCCAGAAAACGGGCAATACCTCTGGCACGGGCACAGACCGCTTCTCAATTTCAGCCGTTCTTGCCTTCTCATCCCCGCTGCTGTCGGTCACAGGCGCGGGCAATGGCAGCGCGCTTTTGTTATTCGGCAACATCACCGCCGGGGTGCTGACCTGGACCTCGGTCACGCCGCAGAACACTACCCTGCCGAACGGCTCCGAAGTCGCCTTCGACTTTCAGGGCGGCTCCGGTCTGTTCCTTGGCAGAAGTGAAACCAGCACGGCCTCCATTACCGGCATCAGCATCGTGCCATTGCCCGCCGGGGGTCTGCTTCTGCTCAGCGCACTTGGTGGCATCGCCGCCCTGCGCCGTCGCAAGACGGCCTGAAGGCCACCCCATCACGGCAACAACGCTTGTTGCCGCATGACCACGGCTGACATGTCGGCTCACCCCGACATGTCAGCGCCCTGATCCGGCAGGTTCAGCCAATACCGCGTGTAGCGGCGCTCGCCCGTCCGGACCAGCATGCCCTGCGTGACAAGATCGTGCAGATCCCGCGTGGCGGTCGCGCGCGAGGTGCCGGTGATGGCAATATAATTCTCGGCGCTCAGACCGCCGACAAACCCCGCCGGCCCTTCCCGAAACATCCGCGCGATGGCCTTGCCTTGGCGGTCATTCAACCGATCACGATGCCGGTCATAAAAGCGCGTCTTGGCGATGAAAAACATGGCGCGGTGCAGCGTGGTCTGTTGGGCCATGCGTACAATACGCGCAAACCAGACAAGCCAGCCCGTGATGTCCAGCGACCTCTGATGGGTTTCCAACTGGTCGTAATAGGCCTTCCGGTCGCGCTCGATGGTGTGGGACAGCGCGATCAGGCTGGGTTGGCCGATGTTCTGTGCCAGCGATTTCTCGGCCAGCGCCCGGCCAAGACGCCCATTGCCATCCTCAAACGGATGGATGCTTTCAAAGTAAAGATGTCCGAGCCCGGCCCGTGTCAGGGCTGGCAAAGGGGTCGGGCCATCCGGTACCGTCCGGTTGAACCAGTCGATGAAGGCCCGCATCTCTTCGGGTACCCGCGCCGATGGTGGAGCCTCGAAGTGAACCGTCGGGCGATCGATGCGGCCCGAGACGATCTGCATCGCATCATCATGCCGCCTGTAGCCCCCGACAGTCTCCAGTTTCCGGTCATGGCCCAAAAGCATGCCGTGCCAGCGAAACAGCGTCTGATGGTCAAGCGGTGCCGGATAGGTGGAATAGACATCGACCGTCATCTCGGCGATGCCGTGTTCGCGGGGCTTTATCCCCTGCTGATCGGGCACAAGACCAAAGGCGCGGCGCAGCGAGGACTGCACGCTGCGCCTGTCCAGCACTTCGCCTTCGATCGCGCTTGTTCGCATGGCCTCTTCGCTCAACAGCTCGATGCGGAGCTGGTCCCGTGCATCGCCGTCAACATGGCGCACGGCCCCGAGGATCTCGCCACAGGACAGCAGAAACCGCCGCTCAAATTCGTCAAGCGCGGACGCATCGAATGTGAAGGCGGGCCAGCCGACATGTGTCCAGTTCCATGGCATGCGCGATAGAGCCCCTCTCTATCGCTCATCATCACAAATATATATGAGCGATGGAAGGGCAGTCTGATGGGAGGCGTGCTGTTTCCGCCATAGCAGTGGCGCTTGAGGCAACCCTGATGCGGATGGTAAAGAAAGAGCCTGATGCCGTGCGGCGTGCTTTGCCATCATAAATTCCAAGGCCATGCGCGCATACCCATCCTGCAAGGTTCGGTCCTTTTCGGGGCCGGAATCCTGCTCTGTGAATATTTGTAGACATCCCGCATTTCCTGCCATTCTTTCCCCCCCCCCTTTTCTCATCGCATGGCTGTGACTGAAGGCTCCAAGCTATCCTTGCAAATCCAATATTATATATTACTTTTACAAGGATGATCACTCGCCACCTCCTCACCCATCTCCACGCCGCCTTGCAACGCGCGCCTGCCGTTGTGCTGACCGGGCCCCGGCAGATCGGGAAGACCACACTCGCGCGCCGTGGCACAAAGCACGGGTGCCGTCTACCTTGATCTTGAACGCCCCGCCGATCTGGCCCGCATCACCGATATCGAGGCGTTCTGTGCGGCCAACCCCGATGTCATGATCGTGCTGGACGAAGTGCAGCGGCGGCCTGATCTCTTTGCCCCGCTGCGCGGCATCATCGACGACCGCCGCCGTGCGGGGCAACGCTTTGGACAGTTCCTTCTGCTGGGATCCGCCTCGATGGAGCTGCTGCAGCAATCTTCCGAATCGCTCGCGGGCCGTATTGCCCAGCTGGAACTGCAATCCATCGGCCCCACCGAAGTGCCGCAGGGCGATATCCGGCCCCTGTGGCTGCGGGGTGGCTTTCCCGAAAGCTATCTGGCGGCCAGTGACGCCGACAGCCTCGCCTGGCGTGCCGATTTCATCCGCACCTGTCTGGAACGTGACATCCCCCAGCTTGGCCCGCGCATCCCGGCTGAAACCCTGCGCCGGTTCTGGGTCATGCTCGCCCACACCCAAGGGCAGACCGTCAATGCAGCCTCGCTTGCCCGCGGGCTCGACCTCAGCGGCGTCACCATCGCGCGCTATCTCGACCTGATGGTCGATCTGCTGCTGGTGCGCAGGCTGCAACCCTGGACCAGCAATCAGGGCAAGCGTATGGTCAAATCGCCCAAGGTTTACGTCCGTGACACCGGCCTGTGCCACGCCCTGCTGGGCATCGGCAGTTATAACGATCTGCTGGGCCATCCGGTGGTGGGCGGGTCCTGGGAAGGCTTTGTGATCGAGGCCATCGCAGGCCGCCTGCCCCAAGCCGCGCAGATCGGCTTTTACCGCACCGCTGCCGGGGCCGAGATTGATCTGATCGTATCCCTGCAGCCGGGCGATGTCTGGGCCATCGACATCACGCTCACCTCCGCCCCCACGGTTGGCAAAGGCTTTCACCTTGCCTGTGACGACCTTGCCCCTGCACGGCGGATTGTGGTGCATGCTGGCAACCACAGCGATCCGCTGGGCAATGGGGTTGAGGCTGTGGCAATAAATGATCTTGCCCGCTTGTTCTGATCTTGCTTTGCAGTTCTTTGGCATCATCAGCACGTCACGCAATACCAAAAATAGTCAGCGCTCTGATAACAGAAAAAGGGCGCAAACATGATGCGCCCCATTCCATATTTTTCAATTTACCAAACCTCTGTAGTTTCATTTCACAGCCCGTCATCTTGCCCTCATCTGGCAAGATAACGGCGGCGTCTTTAGGCCCGCAGCTCCCTGTCAACACGCAGCTCGATATCAATCACCTCCGCGCATTCGGCCACGATATAGGCAAAATAGTCGAACTCGATCTCGCCCCCATCCAGCATCAGCCCGGTCATGAAGGTCAGCTTTGCCGTCGCATCCTGGGCGCTGCGCGGCACATTCTCCAGGATCAGTCCCTCCACCTCGGTCATCAGGCGGCGCAGTTCCATCACCTCGGCCTCAAGGTCTTCAATCATATCAATTTCTGACCGCCCCGCCTGGCTGATGAAACGCAAAGTTGCCATCGGCATCTGCGCGCCAACACGGCTATTGGCCAGCGCCGCAATCTTGCGATACTCTGAAAACGGCAGATCAGTCGCCGTGATCGTTGTCCGGTACGCCTCTTGCGTCGATAACGGCTGCACGTCATCTGCGGCCCCCGTTGTATCAACCGTGCCATGCATCCGGCGCGATACCTTGCGGATCAACTCGTCCTGACTCTGAATAGCCGTGTCACAGCGATCTTCAATCTCAGCGAAATATTGTATCGCCTTGTTAAAATCAAGCAGTGTTTGAACTCCATCCATTGAAAGCGTTCCTCCGGCTGTCCGGGTATCCGCAGGTTTCTGGCTTGTTTCGGTTTTACGTTTCATGACTGCACGTCCTCTTTTTACCGATTTTCGGCGTTTCTGTGAGGCTGTTTTCGCAGTGGTAATTGTTCATAATCAGGAAACATTTCGTTCATTTGAACAAATATGTTAAATAATTATTAACCAGAAATATTAATATTAATTAAGGTTAAATATTGGTAAACGTGTGAACTTCTTGTGGTTTATTCTGTATGAAATCATGGCGTTAGCTACTTTAAGTTGCGCAGCTATCAGCTCTTTCCCGCGCCGCACGAACCTGTCGATGCCCGAAAGTGTTAACTTTTGGTGGCGTTTGGTCGCCCGCCGGGGGCAAAAGGCCCGTCACGGAGGGGCGTATTTCATGACAAGCGGAAACAATGGCCGGCGCAGATTCGGTAGGTCAGGGGGTGGGGACGTCTCTCTCGCCTGCGATCCGCGCCTGCAAGGCAGGCAGGGGGATTGCGGCCAATGTGCGCAGGCGGCCGCCTTCAGCTGCCGCAACAACCACGGCCGCGATCTGCCAGCCGGTGGCCACCCTTTGTAACACGGGCGCGCCAGAGTTGCCCGACACCACCCCACAGGTCAGCCCCAGCATTCCGGCAGGGGCCGCCACGGGCGTGCAAGGGGCTGCCCGTATGACCCGCTCAGGCGTATCGCGGCGATACGCCATCAGGGTAAAGACCGCCGCATCCGGATTGGCCAGTGGCAAGGGTGTGACAAGATCCGCAGGGATAGGCTGTGCCAACCGCAGCAATGCCAGATCGCGCAAAAAGCCGCCGGTCCCGTCCCCATCCAGCAGAATGATATCAGCGCCTTGCACCAGTGCTGCGCTGTGCCCGTCACGATAGCCTGCGGCAAACCAGACGCTGGCCGGGTCCGCAATGGCTCCGCGCAGACAATGTCCCGCCGTCAGCACCAGATCGGCGGCCACCAGTGTGCCGGTGCAGATGGCATCCCCTGCGGCAGGAACGGCGGCATAGCTGATCCGGCCAAGGGCCGTGGGGATGTCTTGGGCCTGCGACGTGGTTCCGGTCAGGACCACTGCAGACAGCAGCGCCAGACAGGCGCGCATCACGCCTTCCGGCGGCGCAATGCGGCCAGCAGGCCTGCCGCCCCCACCAACAGTACGCCGGTGGCCGGCAGGGGAACAGGCGATGGAGCGGGATCAGGGTCAGGGTTCGTGTCCGTATTCCCCCCAACCGCACCGACCAGTGTGCCCGTGCCCAAGGGTGTGCCCCCGCCGCCCCCGTCTTGCGGGTTCGGGATCAGATCGCCGACGGTGGGGCGGCCCCTGCCGGGCAGCCCTGCCAGAGGTGTGCCCAAGCCGTCACCGCTGCCATCCATGCAGCTGGCCAGCAGATGGCCCTTGCCATCGTGATAACTGCACAGCGTTTCCGCCTCGGCCCCAAGGCAGCCTTTCACGGCGTTCACCGCCATCGGCAGATTGCTGTTCGCCGCCCGGCTGATGCGGATCTGATGTGCCCCATTGCGGAAGTCCGCCTCAAAGATGCCCGGAATATAGGCCTGCGCCACCGCACCCGCTGCATCGAAGGACACGAAAATCTTGTCGGTCTGCGCAAAGAACCCGGTCACACTGGTCAGGCGTGCCAGATGCAACTCCCCCGGCGCATCGGTCATCCCGCAGGTGCGCAAATCCGGCAGTGTTGCCAGCGGCGTCGTTTCAGGATCGGCCTCAAAACTGATGCGCACCTCATTGGTGACTAGCGTATCACCAGCGACTTTTTCCGTCAGCGCCGCCTTGCACAGATCCAGCGCCGTCATATCCGGCGGGGTCAGCTGATCGGTCACATGCCGTGCGGTATCACCCGACACCGCCACCAGTTCCACCGTCTGCCCGGCCCGGAACGCCACCTCCACCACCCTGGCCACATCCCCTGATATCCACAGGCTGTCGGTGCTGGGCTCCATCACGCTGCGCAGATCAAAGACCTGCGCGCCCACGCGCAACGTGATGGGTTCTGCCAAGGTGGGGCTGTATTTCAACTGTATGCGAAAACCCGGCGCGGTGTCCTTGTCCACCACCGCCTGCACCGAGGCGGCCGGACTACGGGTGATCTGGTCAAACGGCACCAAGGCCCCATCCACCGCCTGATAGGTTGATGTCTCGATCTGAATCCGGCGGCTGACAACACAGACGCGCGCATCAGCCGAAGTGATAACCGAACTGCCATCGGGGCGGAATTTCTGATGCAGCGGTAGCCCGCGCTGTGCGGCAAGCCCTGCATCCTGCGCCACAGGAGCTGCCTGTGCAGCAAGCCCCAGCACCACGGCTGGCAGCAGACAGAAAAGGAGGCGCGCGCGGGGCATCAGGGTCCGGGAAAGGTAAGGCATCGAATAGTGTTCATATATCCATACATCCTGACCGCATAGCACGCGACTCAATTCCACGTGGTTAACCATGCGAAAGGAAACACTCCGTTGCTGATCTGCACATCTTCGCGCCCCCCACGCCATAGCTGTCAGACAAGGCTTGCCAGAAACGCCTTCAAAGTGCGCCGCGGCACCAGCGCATCGGGCCAGTCGACGAGCACGGACTGTGCGCCCACACTGATGACCCGGTCGGTTTTGACATGCCGCGTAAACCCCAGATCCGTAAACCCCAGACCCGTAAACTCCAGCCGCGCCTTGCGCCAGATCCGGTCTGCTGCTGTCATGTCATCCTCACGCCCCAAGGATAACATATCCGGGATACGCCCTTCATACCTCTTCTTCCCGGCCAACAGACACCCATACACGCTGCCGGTGCCAAAAACCCCGTTGATATGACTGCAAAAATACCTCTGCGCGGCACGCGACCCGACCGGATGCACTCCGGTCAAGGAACGCCATGCCGCCGCCCCAGACGGTCGAGGCACCGGCGAAGACGAGCCTGCCCGACACATGCAGGGAGATGACGCTCGCCGG
>JANNBG010000236.1:0-1677 GCA_031385205.1 Rhodobacterales bacterium | reverse complement strand
GGGAGGAACCAGACTAAAACTGGTCATAGGTCCGCCGTTATTTTGCCTTTTACTTATCCTTTCAGGCATGAATGCGGCGCGAATGGGCCAACATCGCGGCAGCCCTGCGCAGGGCCCTGGATGCCTGATGAAAGCAACAGGCCCCGGATATCCGGGGCCTGTTGAGAGTGATCAGCGTCACTGCGGCGGCGCAGATGGGCCGCCTTTCTGGCCTTAGGCAAAAATGAAGTCCGCGTTGGTCATCTGTGCCACCAACGTGTTGTTCAACACGATCTGGACGCCCATCAGGTCAATGACGGTGCTCGTGCCGTCCTGCGTGGCCACCCAGTTTGTCGTCGCCGTCATGCCCGACATTTGCAGCATGTCCACACCTTGCGTGAATGTTGTGATCGTGTCGCGGTCGTCGCCCAGGCGGAACAAGAACGTATCCGCGCCATTGCCGCCGGCCAGCAGGTCGGCACCGTCACCGCCACGCAGGATGTCATTGTCATCGCCGCCATAAAGGAAGTCAGCGCCACGGCCACCAAGCAACTCATCATTGCCTGCTCCACCAGAAACGCTGTCGATGCCCGACTCGCCGTCGATCCGGTCAACCCCGGCATCGCCATTCAGCAGGTCATTGCCATAGCCCCCGCGGACCGTGTCGTCGCCCGTGCTTGCGTTGAAGATGTCGTTGAACTTTGACAGGGCCACCAGATCATCGCCTGCCAGGGCAGCGTTCAGGAACGCGCGGTCATCAGCCGTGCTGACCGATTTCAAAGCGGCGTCATAGGCCACAGCGCTGCCACCGATGTCGGACAGGATGAACGATTTGATCCAGGTGGTCCCAACCAGGTTCTGCTTTGAGAAAACGTCGATCGTGCCCGCCGTCACCACGCCCAAGCCATTACGGACCAGGTCGTTTTCATAAGACACAAGGCGTGACGTACCGGCGTTGTAGGTGGTCGTCATCGTGTTATCGAACAGGTTTACGCCATAGCGGTAACCGCCAGCCGTGCCCACAACAGTGTTGGCAGCAACGGCAGCAGCGGCGGTTGCACCCTCGAACGAGAAGGTGTTGGCATCAAACAGTGCGCGGGACGTGATACGGGCCATAGTGTAGTCTCCTTGGGTTGTGTGTGTTTATGTGTTGCGTCTGACCATCTCTTGCCAAACAGGGGGGAAACCTGCGGGGCAAGACACGTTCGGGCGGAACCAAGAAGGTCAGGTTGGCTCGCCCTACGTTGGGTTCAGATTTGATGAACATTTCGGGCACCAATGTGGCCAAGGCAGGCCATGTCATGGGCGGTGAACACCCGATTGCGGCGGCTGGTTGCGGGCCGCGCGACAGTTTTGATCGGCGTGCTGGTTTTTGCACAAAACGTCGACAATCGCGCCGTTTTGGCCGTTGCGATTCGCGTGGTGCGGTGGCGTGACGGGCCGCGTACATGGGCCCGCCAGAATCATGCGTCAGATCAAATAGACATAGCCGCTGCCCGTGTTGATCTGGAAATCGGCTAGCACCGCATTCTCGACAATAACTTTCATCCCCAACACTGACAACTCCATGTCGCCACCCGCCAACTCTTGCAGATTGACCGTGATTCTGCTGACAGTGCCATAAAAGCGCAGCTGATCCACGCCATCCGCCCAATCCAGCACGCGGTCGTTGTTATCGCCTGCCTTGAAGGAAAAGAC
>JANNBG010000223.1:0-3566 GCA_031385205.1 Rhodobacterales bacterium | reverse complement strand
TCACATTGTGCCACACGCCCCCGGTAAACCCCAAAGCGTGCCCCGCATGGCCGATCAGATGCCCCGGAATGCGCGGGTGGTTGTCATAGATCGTCAGGCCAAATCCGAATGCTGTGAACAGGCCGTCACAATCCTCACCATTTGGCGCGCTGGGGTCAAACCGCCACGCTACCTGCCCTTGCAACAGCGCCGCCGCCGACCCGTCGCCCAGAAACCGCGCCAACCGTGCCGCCTCCACCACATTCATCCGCAGCCCCGCATGCGGCGACAACAGGCTGGTGTCCTGCCCCAGCCGATAATCGGCAAAGCTGTGCCCGCCACCCCCGCGCCAGATCAGATCGGCCTGCCAGTCTGCTTGCGGCCCATCCGCCTGCACCGATAACCCATCATCGCCCTGCTGATACAGCGCCAGATGGTTCGCCCTGTCCGTCACCGAAACCCCCGCCCAGTTGAACCCGCCCGCAATCCCCGCTGGCCCCAACACAGTGTCCTGCAAGATCAGGTCAAACCGCTGCCCCGTCACCGCCTCCATCACATGGCCAAGCAGAATGTAATTCAGATTGGCATAGGCGAAATACGCCCCCGGCACCCGCCCCGATTGCACACCCTGCCGTGATAAAAGCTGCACAAGGCTTTCCCCCGCCTCCACCAGATAGCCCGCATGATCCGTCAGCCCCGATGTATGCGCCAACAGATGCCGCACCATCACCGGCTGCATTCCCGGTATCCCCAGCACCGCCCACACATCCGCATCCAGGCTCAACACCCCCCGCACCACCAAGGCACACACCGCCCGCGCCGTCGCCGCCTTGGCGATGCTTGCCATCCGTACCCGCGTTGTCACATTCGTAAATGCCGCACCCTGTGGCACCACACGCCCGGTCACAAAGGCCTGCGCGCCGCCATCCGGCCGGATCACCGCATAGCCCGCGTTCAGATAGGCCCCCCCCCGCGCCGCATCGGTTGCCTGCGTCAAAAGCCCGGTGATCACTTGCATGTTGTGCCCCTGCCCCCGGTCACGGCTTTGCCTGCACCAGCAAGCCCTTCATCATGCACGATGTTTCATGTAACAGTGATGTCAAGCTATGGTTTTGCCGAACTTGAAACGCCGCAGAAAAGCGACTAGGTATCCGCCGTGGTAAAGAGTGTGATCCCCCGTCGGATCTTCTTGACCTTTGGCTGTTGCGGGCAATAGCTGTTCATCAGCCAAGTTGTCGTGTTTTTTGCGTCGATAACATCGCACCGTTCTGGGCACCCAGCACCGTATTCAAGGTTTTTTCCGCAATGGCAGTCTTCGTCCGTTTTCATCGTTTCCTTGCGGTTGTGGTCCTGGTCGCCGCTGGGGCCTGGGTCGTTTCGGGCAAGTTTTCGGCCGTTGGGTCCGAAAGCAAAGAAACAGTACCCGCCGTTGAAGCCCCGGCTGCCGCCCCGCCAACCTTGCGTACCGTGGCGGCCATGGCACCGGTCTTTGCCGATCATGCCCGCGAAATCCGCGTGGCGGGCGTGACCGAGGCGGATAAAAAGGCTGTCCTGGCGGCGCGGTCCGATGGCATCGTGGCCGAACTGGCCGTGGTGCAGGGGGCCGAGGTTGCCGCCGATGCACTGGTCATGCGGCTGGACGGGGCTGATGCAACGGCGGCGGTGGCCCGCGCGCAATCGGCATTGACGCAGGCAACCCAGCAGCTTGATGTCGGCGAAAAGTTGTTTGCGCGCGGCAGTCTGGCCGAATTGGAAATCACCTCACGCCGCGCCGCCCAAACGGCGGCAGAGGCGGCCCTGTCCGAAGCGCAGGCTACCGAAGACCGTCTGATCCTGAACGCGCCCTTCGCGGGCATCGTGGATTCCGTCGCGGTGGAACGCGGTGAATGGGTCACCGCGGGTGCGCCGATCACGACGATCCTGTCGCTCGACCCGATTGTCGTCAAGGCCGAGGTCAGCGAGCTGGACGTCGGCGATATCACCGAAGGCGCACCTGCAAAGGTGCGGCTGGTGAACGGGGCGGAATTGCAGGGCAAAGTGCTGCATGTGGCGCGGCAAGCATCCGAACAAACCCGCACCTTTGTGATCGAGGTGGCCTTGCCCAACCCGGCCCGCACCATTCCTGCCGGCATGACCGCCGAGGTGCGCCTGTCGGCACCCGCCCAGCCCGCCGTGATCGTGCCCCGGTCCGTCATCACCCTGTCAGACGCCGGGGTCATTGGCCTGCGCGTGGTAGGGGCGGATGATCTGGCCAAGTTTGTGCCCGTCACGCTGATGGATGATACCGAGGCCGGGCTGGTCGTCGCAGGCGTACCCCAAGGCGTGCGCATCATCACGGCGGGCCAAGATCTGGTCCGCGATGGTGACAAGGTCATCGTGGTTGACCAAACGGCCCTGAAGGTGACCGAATGAAGCTGGTCGAACTCGCTATTCGCAACGCCCGCCTGACCATTTCGATCATGCTGTTCCTGATGCTGTCGGGCACGCTGGCCTATATCTCGATCCCAAAAGAGGCCGAGCCGGATATCCAGATCCCGATCATCTATGTCAGCATGGGCTATGACGGCATTTCGCCCGAGGATTCCGAACGCCTGCTGCTGCGGCCCATGGAAACCGCCCTGAAATCCATCCAGGGCATCAAAAAGATGACATCGACCGCCTATCAGGGCGGCGGCAATGTGTTGCTGGAATTTCAGGCCGGGGCCGACCTTGAAAAGGCACTGACCGATGTGCGCAACAAGGTGGCCGATGCGCGGGGCGAATTGCCCGATGGCGTGGATGAGCCTTCTGTGAACGAGGTCAACATTTCCGAATTTCCGGTGCTGGTGGTCACGCTGTCGGGCGATGTGCCCGAGCGCGTGCTCAGCACCACCGCGCGCACCCTGCGCGACCGGATCGAGGAAGTCCCCGGCGTGCTGGATGCCGCCCTGCAAGGCGTGCGCGCCGATCTGGTCGAGGTGATCATCGACCCCGCAAAACTGTCATCCTATAACCTGCAGCTGGACCGGCTGATTGGCGGCTTTGGGGCCAATAACCGCCTGATTGCGGCAGGGTCTATGGAAGGTGCGGAAGGTCGCTATGCCATTAAGGTGCCATCCCTGATTGAAACGATTGCAGATTTGCAGGATTTGCCGATTGTCGCCAACGGCAATGCCATCGTGCGCACGCGCGATCTGGCCGAAATCCGGCCCACGCTGAAGGACGCGCAAACCGTGACGCGGCTGGATGGTCAACCCGCCGTGGCGATCGAGGTGTCAAAGCGCATCGGGGCCAACCTGATTGCCACCGTCGATCAGGTCAAACAGGTGACAGCAGCCTTGCAGGCCCAGATGCCGCCGGGGGTGGTGGTGTCGTTCAGCCAGGATAAATCCACCACGATCCGCCAGTTGCTCAGCGATCTGCAGAACTCCGTGCTGACCGCCGTGATCCTGGTGTTCATCGTCATCCTTTATGCCTTGTCCGTCCGCTCCTCTATCCTGATCGGGCTGGCCATTCCGTGTTCCTTTCTGATGGGCATTCTGGCACTGCAAATGGCCGGGCTGACGGTCAACCTTGTCGTGCTGTTCAGCCTGATTTTAGCGGTGGGT
>JANNBG010000210.1:0-2322 GCA_031385205.1 Rhodobacterales bacterium | reverse complement strand
CGGGCCATCGGCGCGGCCATGGATGAACTGCTGCAGGTAGGCGTCATCCGCTTTATCCATTTCACCAATCGGCCCGGTCCAGCGGATTTTGCCTGCGTGCAGCATGGCGACGTTATCGGCGATGGCGCGCACCGATGACATGTCATGCGTGATCGTCATGGCCGTTACGCCCATTTCGACCACGATCTCGCGGATCAGGTCGTTGATGACGCCTGCCATGATCGGGTCAAGGCCGGTGGTGGGTTCGTCGAAGAAGATGATCTCTGGTTCTGCTGCAATCGCCCGCGCCAATCCCACGCGTTTCTGCATGCCGCCAGAAAGTTCACCCGGTAGCTGGTCGGCGACGGCAGGGGTCAGACCAACACGGCGGAGTTTTTCGATGGCAATCTCGCGCGCCTGAGCGGGGGGCAGTTTGCCGGCACCGCGCATCAGGCGGAAGGCGACGTTTTCCCAGACTTTGAGGCTGTCGAAGAGGGCCCCACCTTGGAAAAGCATGCCAAAGCGGGCGAGGAAGGCGTCGCGTTCGACTTTACGCACATCCTGACCGTCCAGGGTGATGGTGCCTGTGTCGTGCTTCACAAGGCCAAGGATACATTTCAGCAGTACCGATTTGCCGGTGCCAGAGCCGCCGATGATGACCATCGACGTGCCCTTGGCGATGGATAGATCCACGCCTTGCAGCACACGGTTGGACCCAAAGGTTTTGTGAACGTGGGTCAGGTCTATCATGTGCCGAACATCAGTGAGGTGAGGATGAAGTTGGCGGCGAGGATCAACACGGACGCTGTGGCCACGGCGGTTTTGGTGGCACCGCCGACGCCTTGGGCCCCGCGCCCGGATTGCATGCCGTGATAGCAGCCGATCAAGGTGGCGATAAAGCCGAACACGGCGCCCTTGATGAGCGAGGAGACGACATCAGGCGTTTCCAGAAAGTTGACGGTATTGGCGATATAGCTGGCACGGTTAAAGCCGAGCTGGCCGGTGCTGACCAGAAAGCCGCCCATAATGCCGATGACATCACCGACAGCGACCAGCAGGGGGACGGTCAGAAAACCTGCGAGCACGCGGGGCACGGTCAGATATTTCATCGGGTGGGTGGACAGGGTGACGAGGGCGTCGATCTGTTCTGTCACCTTCATCGTGGCAATCTCAGCCGCGATGGACGAGGTGACGCGGGCGGCGATCATCAGGCCCACCAGCACGGGGCCGAGTTCGCGCACCATGCCGATGGCGACAATCTGGGGCACCACAGCCTCGGCACTGAACCGCTGGCCACCGGCGAAGATTTGCAGGGCGAGGGCACCGCCGGTGAAGAGGGATGTCAGGCCGACGACGGGCAGGGAGAGCCAGCCGACGGAGAGGAGCGCGCTTGCGAATTCGCGTGGGTAAAAGGGCGGGCGGAGGGCGTGGGTGATGGTTTGGGCGGCATAGATGGCAATGCGGCCAAGGCTGGCGAGGGCAATTGTGACGGGGCGGCCAAGGCGGGCGAGGGTTGCGGCGATCATGCGGCACGCTCCACATAGCGGCGGGTATAGCGGGGGCCGAGGCTGGTCAGGATTTCGTAGCCGATGGTGCCCGCGATATCGGCCAGATCATCAACGGATTGGTGGGGGCCGAGGATATCGAGGGTGCGGGGGACGTCTTGCAGGTGGGCCACGCGATGAACGAAGCGCAACTCACTCTGTTCCGCCACCTCACCGATGGCATTGGCGTGCCGCGCAGCCTGTCGGCTACCGGTGGCATCCTGCTGGGCCCCGACTATCACTTCGATCTCACCCGCCCCGGCGTCGGCCTTTACGGCGGCCGCCCGTTCGAGGCCGCATCCCGCACTGTCGCCCTGTCCCTGCCCATCATCCAGACCCGCCTTGTGCAGCCCGGCGAAACCGTCGGCTACGCGGCCAGTTGGGAGGCGGAACTGCCCACCACCGTCGCCACCCTGTCCGGCGGCTATGCCGATGGCATCACCCGCGCGTTGTCCAATACCGGCGTGCTCTGGGATGGCGATACCCCCTGCCCTTTGTTAGGTCGCGTGTCCATGGATCTGCTCACCGTCGATGTGTCCCACCTCCAAGACGTCCCCCGCACCCTCGATATCCTTGGCCCGCATCAATCCGTTGATGATCTGGCGGGTATCGCAGGCACCATCGGCTATGAAATTCTCACCTCGCTGGGTCACCGCTATACCCGCCGCTATGTGGAGCGCGCCGCATGATCGCCGCAACCCTCGCCCGCCTTGGCCGCCCCGTCACAATTGCCCTCGCCAGCCTTGGCCGCATTGCCATCTATGCCGCCCAAACCATCACCCACGCCCTCCGCCCGCCC
>JANNBG010000189.1:0-3070 GCA_031385205.1 Rhodobacterales bacterium | reverse complement strand
GGCCCGTCCGCTTGGCCTTGATCCGATCCTCGATCTCGTCCCGGAAATGCCGCACCAGCCCCTGAATAGGCCATGCCGCCGCATCCCCCAAAGCACAAATCGTGTGCCCCTCCACCTGTTTTGTCACGCTCAGCAGCATGTCGATTTCCTCAACCTCCGCATCGCCGCGCACCAGACGGTCCATCACCCGCATCATCCAGCCCGTGCCCTCACGGCATGGCGTGCACTGGCCACAGCTTTCGTGTTTGTAGAACTTTGACAACCGCCAGATCGCCTTGATCACATCCGTTGACTGGTCCATCACGATCACCGCCGCCGTGCCGAGCCCCGACTTCTGCTCGCGCAGCCAGTCGAAATCCATGATCGCCTCGTCACATTGTGCTGCATTCAGCATCGGCACCGAAGACCCGCCTGGAATGACCGCCTTGATGTTCTTCCAGCCCCCCCGCACCCCGCCACAATGCCGGTCCAGCAGTTCCTTCAGCGTGATCGACATCGATTCTTCCACCACACACGGGTTGTTGACATGGCCCGATATGCAGAACACCTTCGTGCCCGCATTGTTTGGCCGCCCAAACCCCGCAAACCATTCTGCCCCACGCCGCAAAATCGTCGGCACCACCGCAATCGATTCCACGTTGTTCACCGTTGTCGGGCAGCCATAAAGCCCCGATCCCGCCGGGAAAGGCGGCTTCATGCGTGGCATGCCCTTTTTGCCCTCCAGCGACTCCAAAAGCGCTGTTTCCTCGCCGCAGATATACGCCCCCGCCCCATGGTGCAGATAGCAGTCGAAATCCCAGCCCGACCCCGCCGCATTGCCCCCCAACAGCCCGGCATCATAGCATGCGTCCAACGCCGCCTGCAGCGCCTCACGTTCCCGGATATACTCACCCCGGATATAGATATAGCACGCATGCGCCCCCATCGAGAAGGCCGCGATCAGGCAGACCTAAATCAACGTATGAGGATCATGCCGCATGATCTCGCGGTCCTTGCACGTCCCCGGCTCTGACTCGTCCGCATTCACCACCAGATAGCTGGGCCGCCCGTCCGACTGCTTTGGCATGAACGACCATTTCAGCCCCGTCGGAAACCCCGCACCACCCCGACCGCGCAAACCGCTCGCCTTCATGATCTCCACGATCTTGTCACGCCCCAAGGCAATGATCCCCGCCGTGCCATCCCAATGCCCACGCTTTCTTGCGCCCGCAAGGCTGCGGTCATGCATCCCGTACAGGTTGGTGAAAATGCGATCCTGATCTTTCAGCATGTCAGCCCCTTGAACCCCGGCGCGTGCGCCAGATTTGATACGTCACCACCAGCGCCCAGATAAAACCCGCCAGCGCCGCGAGGTCGAAAAGGAACGCATAGCGCACGTTCCACCCCATCGCCCCGCCAAGCCATTGCCCACCCACCCACGCAATCATCGTGCCCGCCAACACAATCGCCACAAGGCGCTGCTGACGGGCGTTATGATCCCCAGTTGGCGCGCTGGCCATTCAGAACTCTTTCCCTGCGTCCAGTTGCCGCAAGAATTCTTCCGGCCCCAGTTCAACAATCGCCTTTGCCTGGGGCTGCCACCGATCCCGCGTCACGCGGCCCTTGAAGCCTTCAAGGTTGTCATCCACCCAGGCCAGTTCGCCCGATGTCCAGTTTGCCAGCTGGTCAAAGTGGTAAAAGCCCAGCTTGTGGCACAACATTTCCAGCTTTGGCCCGATGCCCTTCACGATCTTCAGATCATCCGCTTTGCCACCCCTTGGCCCTGACAAGCCTGCCGGTTTTGCCGCCGCCTTGGGGGCTGCCGCCATCACAGGCGTGGCCACAGGTGCCGCCACCGGCGCTGCAACAACTGCAACAGCTGCAGCCGCCACCGGCGCTGCAGGTGCCGCCTTCACAGGCTCTGCAGAAACGGGCGCTGGTGCGTTAACAGCCGCTGTCGCAGGCGCAACACCCCGATCTGGCCCGGCCAACCCGAATGCCACGATCACAAGTATGGCCAAAATCAGCCCCACAAACCCCGCCTGCGGATAACTGAAGCCCCCCACCACAACCGCCACTGCTGCTGCCACAAGACCCGCTGCGATAGCTATCACCCACATCTCGAACTTTGGGGTCTGTCTGTTGTCACTTTTTGCCATGATCGTGTCTCGCTCCCTTGCGGCCCACTTTCAGGGGCCTTGTTTCACTATCCCTTTTTCGTCCCTTCGGCTGCCAGCACTTTTGCTTGCGCAACCCATGCATCCCGCGTCACACGCCCCTTGAACCCTTCAAGGTTCTCATCCACCCACGCAATCTCACCCGCCGTCCAAGTGGCCAATTGGTCAAAGTGGAAGAAACCCAGCCGATGGCACAGCACTTCCAGCTTTGGCCCGATCCCCCTGATGATCTTCAGATCATCCGCCACCCCGCCCCGCGCCGCCTTCAACGCCTTTGGCTTTGCCGTGGCCACCGGCTGTGCTGCCGCCTCTGCGACCGGCTCCACAACCGCAGCTTGCTTTGCCACAGGCTTTACCGCCGGTTTCACCGCCGCCGTCTTCGATCCGCCCAACCAAGGCGTCACCAAGGCCACTTCCGTCCCACCAATCCGCTTGACCGTATCGCCCAAATCCACCGCCGCCTGCGCCGATGCATTGTGCGGCTTGCGCCCTGCCGCGAACTCCTTCAGGCTCGTCAGCCCCGACATCGGCTCTGCCGCATAGCGCCCGTTCTGCGGCCCTGGCACTGGCACCTCGCCACCTGAAAACCGCCCGATCAGATCACGCAGCTTTTGCGGCGTCAGATCCTCGTAATAATCCTTGCCGATCTGCGCCATCGGCGCATTCGCACAGGCCCCCAGACATTCCACTTCTTCCCAGCTGAACTTGCCGTCCGCTGACAACGCATGTGCCTTGGCATTCACCAATTCCTTGCACACCGCCACCAGATCTTCTGCCCCACAGATCATGCAGGACGTCGTCCCGCAAATCTGGATATGTGCAACAGACCCAACCGGTTGCAACTGAAACATAAAGTAAAATGTCGCCACTTCCAGCGCGCGGATGTACGCCATGCCCAGCATATCCGCCACATG
>JANNBG010000136.1:0-1640 GCA_031385205.1 Rhodobacterales bacterium | reverse complement strand
GGCATAAGGTGTACTTGCGCACGGGTGAATATCAGGACGGCCAGCTGGGCGAGATTTTCATCGACATGCACAAGGAAGGTGCCGGTTTCCGCGCCATGATGAACAACTTTGCCATCGCGGTATCGGTGGGCCTGCAATACGGCGTGCCCTTGGAAGAGTTTGTCGAGGCGTTTACCTTTACCCGCTTTGAACCGGCTGGCATGGTGCAGGGCAACGACAGCATCAAGAATGCGACGTCGATCCTGGACTATATCTTCCGCGAACTGGCGGTCAGCTATCTGGACCGCACCGATTTGGCGCATGTGAAACCGGGCGGGACATCGTTTGACGATCTGGGCCGTGGCGAGGAAGAGGGCAAGCGCAATATTGCGGATGTGGCCGAGGCGAATTCGTCGTTGGATTTCCTGAAGCAGATCAGCAGCACGGGGTATCTGCGCAAGCGGGTGCCGCAAGAGCTGGTGGTGCTGCAGGGCGGCATGGGGGCGACGGCGTTTTCATCTGATCCATCAGCGGCTTTGAGCATGCTGGTGCCGGCAGCGCGGGTGTCGGGGATGTCGGACGCGGCGTCCAGCTATGCGATGGCGGCGGGGTCATTGGACGCGCGCACCAAGGCAAAACTGCAGGGCTATGAAGGCGATGCCTGCCGGGAATGCGGCAATTACACGCTGGTGCGCAACGGGACATGCATGAAGTGCAACACCTGTGGCGGGACGAGCGGGTGTTCGTGACAAGAAAGTGAGGGTGGGGCGCGTTGGAGGAACACCGCGCCCCGGCTTTCCGCATTGATGTACACGCTGCGGGGCAAGCGCTTGCGCCCGATCAGGTGCGGTGGTTGGTTAAGAAGGCAGCACGTCGTGACCGCATGGGTGAGACGTCGGATATGTGGCCCAGCAATCTGTCGAACGGATCTGGCCGTCGCCGTGGCCGCAGCAACACCGCGCGCAGCCCAAAGAAGGCCGCAACCCCGCCGATGATGATGGCGACATATGCCAGCGACAGGGCGGACGACAGATCGTGCCAGGCGGCCGTCTTCAGCACTTTGCTGCACCCCAGTGCCAACCCGGTGATCCAGCAGAACAGTGATATCGCCCCGATCACCACCAATGGCAGCAACTGGCGTGGGTTCAGGTCGATCAGCCGCTCGCCCACAAGCCCTTCCATGATCGGCATCACGCAGGCCCCGATCAGCCAAGCATTCAGCGTCATGGCCGAAACAACGGCCAGTTTGCACCACAGCTTTGGCGAAAACTGACTGATATCGAACGAGGTTCGTATCCAGATCAGGGTAAGCCCGGTCACCCAAAGGCACGCGAGTGCTACCGCGACGAAATGGTGAATGCGCCGCATTTCAAGGATATCATGCTCCTCGATAATGCGGGTCAATCCGGCAAGGGTGCGAAAATCCAGATACAGCGCCGATCCCATCCCCAGTGCCAGACACAGCAGATGCGCCCCACGTACAGCGTCAACGTATCCATCACCCATTTTTCGGATCCTTTTGCGCGGCCCGATTGCGCGAGCATCACGCTTTTTTTGCGTGTCCCTGTGTCGAATACATGGCAGAACGAAGGCCAACTTGTGCGACGTTTGGTCGTCATTGCATCTGTTTGGTAAAGCGCAGGTTGCCCCGCATGGGCCCC
>JANNBG010000103.1:0-3120 GCA_031385205.1 Rhodobacterales bacterium | reverse complement strand
GATGTGGTGGACAGGGCGCAGAGCGAGGACCAGAAGCCTGAGATCGAGGAAAGATATCCGAAATCGGCGGGGTCACCGGTACGGATGACCTCGGCATAGTCATCATAGGCGTGCACGATATGCCATTCGGGGTAGGTCAGCAGCGTGCTGGCCTCGGACCGTTGCCATTCTGCGGGCAGGATGGCGGTGTAATCACTGGGCTGCACATCCGGCCTGCACATGGTTTCGATATAAGCCACGGGTGACAGCAGGCCGATGACTGCGACCAGCAACAGGATGACCAGCCGTTTCAACCAGCGCAGGATGATCATTTCCGCAGGCCCATCAGCAAGGCAAAGCCACCAAGCGCAATATGCGGCGTGTTGGCCATGATCTTGAAGGTAAAGGGCAGGTCGACGACGCCATTGGTGAAAATGCCCATGTCCAGATAACCGGAGCCAAAGGCGAGGCCCATCAGGCCATCAAGCAGGTACAAAGGCCCGAAGATCAGCAGAAACATGCGTGCGGCGCGGGCGGAGGTGAGCGCCGCCGTCAGCGCCCACAGGGCAGAGGCCAGATGCAGGGCATCATCAAAGATATCCAGCGCAAAGACGCCAAAGGCGCGGCCTTGGTCATCGGTCAATCCGGGAATGTAATTCAGGGCCGCCGCACCCGACAGGGCCACGAAATACCCCAGCGCAATCTTTTGATGTAAAACCATGATCCCCTCACATCCCTGCCAGATACTTGTCCCACAGCGCATTGCGGAACACCAATCCCGGATCAATGCGCCGTTTCAGTGCCACAAATTCGGGCGCACGGGCGTAGCCCTGCGCGAATTGTGCGACCGATGCATGCGGACGGTAGGGCAGGTAATAACTGCCCCCCATGCCATGCACCGCGTCAATCATCTCAGCCGTCATGCGGGCCATATCCGCCTCGGACCGGGCCGTCATTTCCTCGCTGAACAGCAGGACGGATGCGATGCGTGGGCCGTTGGGGGCATAGGCCAGCAGGGATGTCGTATCCTGCATGACCCAGCGCATGGTGATGTTAAGCAGGTCTTGATAGCTGCCCGGAATGATACGGCGGCAGGCGGTGAGGAAATCGTTAAAGCGGTCGGGGGCCACGAAATATTCGTGCAGAATGTCGGTGCGGGTGGGATCATGGTCATCCAGCGTAGCGACGGGTTCGTTCATCAGGCTGCTGCGTGACGATGCGCCTGCCATCTGCGGGCTCAGGCCGGATTCCATCCACCAGCGCCGCCGTTTGACCCATTCATTGCCCACCTGCGCGCGGAACACCGGGCGGGCCGCCTTTGACATGAAACCGGACCCTGTGGCGACAGGGATGTCACCGTCGATGCGGCGATAGGTGACCAGCATGGCATCGGCAAAGAACCGGTCACGGTCCACGTTCAGGCGACCATACGCCATGGGCACAGTACCATCCATGATGCCCGCGAATGCGGTGGCGAAATCGGCGGCGGGCATGTGGTCATAGGTGGGGTCCAGCAGCATGTTATCGGCAGCGTCAAGTTCAAGGTCAGTGATGAGGCCGATCAGGCCATAGCCACCCATGGCGGCGGCAAAGATATCGGCGTTTTCGCTGCGTGAGGCGCGGATGTGCGACCCATCGGCCATGACCAAGCCCACAGACCGCACGGTAGACCCCATGGGGCCATACGGCGTGGGCCAGCCATGGGCATTGACGCTGAACGTTGAGGCGACGCCAAAGTCATTGTTGGATTGCATGACGGCGGGTGACAGGCCCACGGGATCAAGTGCCGCAATCACCTCGCGCCAACGGGTGCCGGCCTGCACGCGGTAGGTTTTGGCGGTGGTGTCGGGTTCCACCGACGGCGCATCAAAGGTGATGGCCGTGCCGTCACGCGGAATGGCCTGCCCGCCCATCGTATGGCGTGCGGCGGCAAGATTGACCGCGCGGCCTGCCGCCTGCGCCTCTTTGATTTCCGCCCGCAAGGCAGCAATCAGCGCATCGCCCGGCGGTTCCTTGATGATGATATGCTTGAAGATCGGCGTTTCGGACAATAGCGAGGCGTCGTTCATCACCGTCTCGCCCGCATCCGGCACGATGATGCCAGCCCCCGCCAAGGATGGCCGCTGCGACCCCACCATGCGCATGGTCGCCGCCCCAAGGGCCGCCCCCGTGCCCAGCAACATCGTCCGCCGTGTCCATGCCATGCCTGCACCCATCGTTATGACGCGACCTTGCGACGGCCCCGGTCAGCACGACAGTCTGGAAAACCAGAGCTTTGCGCAAGTGACGCTACGAAAATCAGGTCAGCCAAACCCGCGCATAGGGCGGCAGGACCACAGCACCTGCATGCACATCCACCGCGTGGTCAGACAAAGCGTCATGCATCAGCGTCACACCTTGGGCACGCACGAAGGTTTCGGGCAGATTGATCCAGCCTTCGGTAAAGTTGAACAGGCACAGCACGGGGCCGATGGGGGCCACGCGGGTAAAGGCAAACAGGCCGGGGATATCGTGGCGGACGATGTGCGTGGCGTGGCCCGCATGCAGGGCATCGGTGGCGCTGCGGCGCGCAAGGATGTGGCGGATGCCCTGATAGACGCGGGCGGATGGTTTATCACCCATGCGGGCCACGGCCCAATCCATGCGGGGGCGGTGGACCCAGCGGCTGTCATGCGCGTGGGCGGGATCATCTTTATAGGAATAGTCGTTCAGCAGGGCCAGTTCATCGCCCATATAGATGAGCGGGATGCCACCAAAGGCCGCGATCAGCGCATGGCCCATCAGCAGGCGTTGTATGGCCAGCTCTTGTGCGCCACGGTCGCCCGTCGAAATCCCCATTTCCAGACCCGCAAGCGAGGCAGCGGAGCCGGAAATACGCTTATCCCCCGTTTCGGGGTTTTCCTGAAACAGCGCCCCACGAGAAAAGGTGCCGGGATGCGTGCCTTCATAGAAATCCGACAGGAAATTGCGGTGGCCATGGCCTGTCATGCCCAAGGCGCCTGCATCCTCATCCGTGATGGCCCAGCCGATATCATCATGGCAGCGCAGATAGGTGGCGTAGGTGGCGTTGGTCAGCCGTTCGGGGAAATGCGTGGCCAGCACATGCGTCATCAGGCGCGTGTCACGCGTGGCAAGCGAGGA
>JANNBG010000082.1:0-6384 GCA_031385205.1 Rhodobacterales bacterium | reverse complement strand
CACGCTGACCGACAGGCCAATTGCGATGGCCGACACAGACAGTGATGTGCGCGCGCCGTACAGGATGCGGGTCAAAAGATCACGGCCAAATTCGTCCGTGCCAAACCAATGCTGACCGGATGGCGGGGCAAAGGCAATGGGCAAATCCTGCACATCAAAGGCATAGGGGGTCAGCAGCGGCGCAAAGATCGCCAGCAGGATCAAAAGGCCAATCCAGCCCCCGGCAATCGCGCCCTTGGGCGTGCGGAACGTGCGGCCAATGGGCGTGTTGGCAAGCACCGTCATGCCAGTGCCGCCCGCACACGCGGGTCCATCGCAGCTTGCAGGATGTCACCCAACAGGGTGCCCAGCATCACAGCCATGGCCAGCAGCAACAGGCAGGCCTGCACGACCGGATAATCATGCTGGTTCAGCGCCTTTATCAGCAAGGTGCCCAGACCGGGGCGGGCAAAGACCACCTCGACCGTGACAGCGCCACCCAGCACCCAGCCAATACGCAGCGCCAGAATGGTGACCACGGGGATCAGCGCATGGCGCAACACATGGCGCAGCGCGATGCGCAGGGGATGCAGACCCTTGGCATGCAACAGCATGACGAAATCACGCCCGGCGGCCTCGATCATCGCCACGCGGGTGACGCGGGTGACAAGGGCGGTGCCGCCCAGACCAATGGTCAGCACGGGCAACACAAGGCTGGACCAGCCGCGCGCGCCAGAGACAGGGAACCACATGAAATGCACGGAAAACACCAGGATCAGCAACAGGCCCAGCCAAAAGCCGGGCAAAGTAGAGCCAAGCAGGACGCCGCCCATGATGACCTGATCAATGATCTTGTCACGGTTCAAGGCGGCGATGACACCCAGGGCGATGCCCATGACGGTGGAAAACAAAAGGGCAAGCGCGCCCAAGGCCAAAGAATGGGGCAAGGCGGCCATGACCAGATCGGCGACCGGCCTGCGGCCCACAATGGCTGTGCCCAGGTCGCCGGTCAGCAGCTTGCCCAGCCAGATCGCGTATTGCACCGGCAAGGGCCGATCCAACCCATAGCGCGCCGTCAGGATGGCGCGTTGTTCGGGGCCGGCCCCGACTTTCATCAGGCTATCCACCGGATCGCCGGGGATCAGGTGGATGATGGCAAAGATGACGACAGACACCGCGAAAAACACGGGAACCAGCATGACAAGCCGCCGCAGCGTATAGGCCAGCATCCCGGTTCCCCCTTTCCGCGTCAGCCCGCAGGCTGCATGTCGAGCACGGTTGCCTTGTTCATGCTGGTGCCATGCAGCACGGCAGGCAGGACCAGCCGATCCTTGCGATAGCCGATGTTTTGCACGGGTTGATAGATCGGCGCCATGGCGAACTGCGACAGGACATATTCATGATAGGCGATAAAGTTGGCGACACGTTCGGCCTGATTGGCCGAGCCTGACATCGCCTTCTTGCGCAGCTCTTCGGCCTTGGGGTCATTGAACATCGAGATATTGGGATAGCCCAGACGATCCCCACCAAAGAACCAATCGACGATATCGGCGTTGTTCCAATAGTAGGACCGCACAGCGGCCTGTTGTTCGCCCGATTTGTACTGATCGCGGATGGTGGAGCTGTCAAATGTGGTGATGTCTGACCCGATCCCCACGGCCTTCAATTCGGCCTGAATAACCTCTGTCAGGCGACGAAAGATCGAATCGCCTTGGGTCCACAGGGTGATCTGCAAGGGCACGCCATCCTTGGCACGCACGCCATCAGCCCCCATGACCCAGCCCGCCGCATCCAGCAGGGCATTCGCCTTGGCCCGATCATAGCTTATCAGGTATTCGGGCGCGACCTTGGATTCCGGCAGGGCGGAAATCAGGAACTGGTTGGCCACCTGCCCCACACCGCCATACACCGATTGCAGGATTTCCTGTTGGTTGACGGCAAAGGCCGCCGCCTCGCGCACCTTGATGTCATCAAACGGGGCTTTGGTCACGTTAAAGGGCATGTAGACCACTTCTTGCCCCGGCAGGGTCAATGTGGTGATCGCCGCTTCCTTGGCCAGTTCACCCAGGAAATCGGTGGGCACCCCCAGCAGCATATCCACGCCACCCGTCTTCAGTTCCAGAAACGCGGTGCTGTCTTCGGGAATTTCGCGCAGGGTGATGTGTTCAAAGGGGGCCGGGCCTTTGTTCATGGCCAGCGACGGGCCCCATGTATAGGCATCGTTGCGCACCAGCACGGTTTCCGACCCGATGGCGAAGCTCTCCAGCTTGTACGGCCCGGTTCCAATCGCCTCGGTCACGCCATAATCCGCCCCTGCGGCGGCAAAGGCCTTTGGTTCCACCACACCCATGAAGCTGCTGGACAAGTTATACAGAAGGTTCGGATCGGGGTATTTCATCGTCAGTGTTAGTGTCACATCATCGGGTGCCGCAATGCTGGCGATGGATTGGGTCATATAGGAATTGTCGGTCGCGGCATAAAGCGCGATCCAGGTGGCAGCGACGCCTGCATTGAACGGCTCGCCATTGTGGAAGGTCACACCGGATTGCAGGGTGAAGGTCCAGGTCATGCCATCAGGCGCCTCGACCCATGCGGTCGCAAGACCGGGGTGAAAGGTCTGATCGGCGTCTTGGGTGACCAATGTGTCATAGATCAGTTGCGCGCCGGTGTTGGTGTTGGATGCGGCCACCACGTTATAGGTGGGCACACCCACTTCGGATGATGGCATCACGAACACCGCATCCTGCGCCCAGACGGGCATGGTCACACACAGGGCGATCAGACTGACGCTTGCCGCAAACAGTTTATGGCTGGGTAGAAGTCGCATGGTGTGGCCCCTTTTTGATGACGTCATGTTTCCTGGATGTGCGGGCATCGCCGGTATGCCCGATAAAGTCGGCGTAAAGCTGCGAGACCTGCGCCATGCGGTCTTCGACGCCTGCGCCCAGCCGGTTAAACACGCCATTGACCATCAGCCCGATCAGGCTGGCCATGGCGGATGTGGCATCCCAAAAATGATTCAGGTCCGTGTGCACCACGAACATTTCGGTGGCGGCGGTGCGGCCCCAGTCACAATAGGGATCAGTTATCAGGGTGACGGCGATGCCTGCATCCTTTGCGGTGACGGCAAGCTGCTGCATCAGGCGCGAATAGCGCCGCCCGTCGATCAGAACAAGGCTGGTTTCCGACGGCGGTGACAACAACACCTCGGCAAAGGTGCCCCCGGCCAGATCGGCAAGCTGCACACCGGGGCGCAGATATTGCAGCCCATGTGCCAATTGTGCGGCATGGCAGCGTTCAGTCTGAAACCCCGCCACGAAAACGGACCCGCAGGTTGCCAACCGGTCAACGGTTTGCGCAAATTCGGGGCCTGCAGCCATTTCATGCACCGCAACGATTGCCGCAATTTCCAGTTCCAGCGCGCGTGCCGCCTCAACGTTGCCTTGTTGTGACCGCTGGTGAAAATCACGCAACCGGTCACCGATCAGCCAGGCCTTGTCCCCCAGATCCGCCTGCAATTGGGCCTTGAGCGCCTTGAAATGCTGAAACCCAATCAGACGCGCATAGCGCCCGATGGATGCCTCGGACACGCCGATTTTCTGGGCGACGGATGCCGCCGTCTCGAAGGGCAGGCTTTTCAGGTTGGTCAGCATATAGCCTGCAATCGCCGCCTCGGCCTTGGTCGCCGCACCGATGCTGGCGATCAGACGATCACGCAATTCACCGGTTTGGATGACCTTGGCCGGGGTGTTCACGATTCGCGTGACCTTTTCATAGCTGATGGGAAAACGTGTCAGTAAACTGACTAATCGTCAAGCTTGCAAGAAAGCTGACTTCACCTTAGTCTGCCCGCACCCAGCGAAAGGTGATGTGATGCCGCCGACAACCGCCCCGTTGCACATCGATCAGGCAGAGGTGCGGCTGATCAGGCTGCCGCTGTTGCACCCGTTTGTGATTTCGACCGGAACGATGACGGAAAAGGTCTTTCCTTTGCTGACGCTGCGGTCGGGGAACTATGAAGGTTATGGCGAGGGCGTGATGGACCCGACACCGGATTATCTGGACGAGACGATCACGGGTGGCATGGGTTTCTTGCGCGATGTGCTGCTGCCACAGATTGTGGGGCAGGCCTTTGAAAACCCTGCGGCTCTGGCGGCGGTGCTGACGCCGTGGCGGGGGCATTACATGACCAAGGCGATGGTCGACATGGCGTTTTGGGATCTGTGGGCCAAGTCGCTGCACCTGCCGCTGAAGACGTTGCTGGGCGGCGCAGGGGATGCGGTTGATGTGGGGGTATCCTTGGGGATCGGGCCGATTGATACGACGGTGGCGCGGGTGCGGGTGCATGTGGAGCAAGGATACAAGCGCATCAAGTTAAAGGTCATGCCGGGGCATGATGTGGCGGTGGTGGCGGCGGTGCGGCAAGCCTTTGCGGAGGTGCGCCTGAGTGTGGATGCGAACTGTTGCTATACGCTGGCCGATACAGCACTGCTGCAGCGGATGGATGGGTTTGCGCTGGATTACATCGAACAACCACTGGCCTGGAATGACATGGTGGATCACGCCACGTTGCAACGCCGCATTCAGACGCCGATCTGTCTGGATGAAAGCATCCGGTCGGCGGTGGACGCGCGCCAAGCCCTGCAGATGGATGCCACACGCGTGGTCAACATCAAGGCCGGGCGCTGTGGCGGCTACCGCGAAAGCCTGCGTATCCATGATGTCTGTGCGGCGTTCAACGTGCCGGTGTGGTGCGGTGGCATGCTGGAATCCGGCATTGGCCGGGCGCATAACATCCACCTGTCGACCCTGCAGAACTTTACCAAACCGGGCGATGTATCATCGGCCAGCCGCTATTTCACGCGCGATATCGTGGAACAAAAGCTGGAGGCAACGGGCGGACGCATGCCGGTGCCTGTGGGGCCGGGTATCGGGGTGACGCTGGACGGCGACTATCTGGCAGCGATGACAGTGTCGTGCGAGACGTTTGGCCAATGATCCAGATTGTCTTGCGTGATTTGGCGGGCATGGCCGAATTTCTGGCAGCGGAACGGTTGCAATCGGATGTGTGGGGGCCGGGTGACAAGGTCGATCCGGCCGATCTGATGATGGTGATTGCCGCCGAAGGTGGGCTCGCGGCAGGGGCGTTCCGGGGCGCGCAACTGTTGGGCTATGTCTTTGCCTTCCCCACATCGACGCCGCACATCCAGCATTCGCACCGGCTGGCCATGCATCCGGATGCGCGTGGGTTGGGTTTGGGATTGGCGCTGAAATGGTATCAGCGCGACTGGTGCCTGGCACGCGGCATTCGCCATGTGCGCTGGACGTTTGATCCGTTGCGTCATGTGAACGCCAGCCTGAACATTGCGCGGCTGGGGGGCACGGTGGCCACCTATTACCCGGATTATTACGGGGCTATGGCAGGGATAAATGAAGGCGTGCCATCGGACCGGCTGTTGGTGGATTGGCATCTGGATGCCGCATCCGTGCAGCAGCGCGCGGAGGGGCGGCCTGCGACACCGGAACCGTATGCGCGGCGGGTGCCGATTGTTGGCAACTTCGCGCAGGTGCTGGCGGATGATCCGGCCAAGGCCCTGCAACTGCAGCTGGATTTGCGCGCCACGCTGATGGGGCTTTTCGATGAAGGTTATCGGATCACGGGCTATGACACGGATGCGTCGACGTATCTGTTGTCGTGGCACGGTAAGACGCCGTAAGCTTGCCTGACCTGCAACGCGATCAAAGTGGTGGCCACTGTGGGACTCGAACCCACACGCCCGAAGGCCTCCGATTTTAAGTCGGGTCTGTCTACCTGTTCCAGCAAGCGGCCACTTGAACGCCTGTTTAGGTGGCGTGAGCAGGCGGTGCAAATGGAAATGCGGCAATGCCGCCTTGGACAAGTGGCTAAAATCGCGGCATTCTGGCAGCGATGGGGGGCATGTGATGTTACGATTGCTGTGGGTGATGATGGTGGTGCTGCCCACGGCAGGCCTAGCGCGTGATGTGGCGGGGCAATTGGTGCCGCCCGACGCAGCCTTGCCGATCGGGCTGGAAATGCATGTGCAGGTCATGGGGCCGCAGGGCCTTGCGGCGGAAATGCGCAGCCTGTTGGCGGATGATGATGCGCCGGGGCCGATGGCCTTTGTGCTGACCACGGCCAGCAAGGACCAGTTGGTGCTGCGGGCGGCTTTGTATGCGCAAGGCCAGCCTGTGTGGGTCAGCGATGCGGTGACAGTGCCTGCGGGGATGGATGCGGTGCAAGTGGGCGATGTGGCACTGCAAGCGCCGATCCTGCCGGGTGGCTTGGTGCCGATGGTCTGTGGTACGGCGCATATTTTGGTGGGTACTGGGCGGCTGGTGCGCCCGGATGGGGGCGAGGTGGCGCTGGTGGCCAAGGCGGCGGGG
>JANNBG010000078.1:0-6309 GCA_031385205.1 Rhodobacterales bacterium | reverse complement strand
TTTCCGGGGGCGGCGGGGCTGTTTACGGGGCAGGATGTGGCGCACCATCGGGGTGTGACAGACCGCGTGCATGCCGCAGGTGGGCGGATTGCGATGCAGATCTTGCACGCGGGGCGGTATGCCTATGGGGCTGGGTGTGTGGGGCCCAGTGCGATCAAGTCACCTATTTCGCCCTTTGTGCCGTTGGCCTTGGATGAGGCGGGGATTGAAACGCAGACGGCGGATATGGTGACGGCTGCGGTGCGGGCGCAAGAAGCGGGCTATGACGGGGTGGAGGTGATGGGGAGCGAAGGGTATTTCCTGAACCAGTTTCTTGTGACGCGCACGAACCATCGGACGGATGACTGGGGCGGATCATATGCCAACCGCATGCGGCTGCCGGTGGATGTGGTGCGGCGCATCCGGGAGGCAGTTGGCCCGGATTTCATCATCATTTACCGCATCAGCCTGATTGATCTGGTGGAGGGGGGATCGACCTGGGATGAGGTGGTGTTGCTGGCGCAAGCCATGCAGGTGGCGGGGGTGACCTTGCTGAATTCCGGCATTGGCTGGCACGAGGCGCGGGTGCCGACAATTGCAACATCGGTGCCACGGGCGGCTTTCGCGCATTTGACGGGGCGGTTGCGGGGGGTGGTGTCGATCCCGGTGATTGCATCGAACCGGATCAATACGCCAGAGGTGGCCGAGGGCATTCTGGCAGATGGCATGGCAGATATGGTCAGCATGGCGCGGCCATTTCTGGCGGATGGGGATTTTGTAGCCAAAGCGGCGGCAGGGCGGGCTGCGGATATCGCACCATGCATTGCGTGCAATCAGGCCTGTCTGGACCATACGTTCAGTGGCAAGGTAGCGAGCTGCCTTGTGAACCCGCGCGCCTGTCACGAGACGGAACTGGTCTATGCGCCTGCGGCCAGACCGCGCCGGATTGCGGTGGTGGGGGCGGGGGCGGCGGGCATGATCTGTGCGGCAGTGGCGGCGGAGCGGGGGCATCATGTGGTGCTGTTCGAGCGTGCAGGGCAGGTGGGCGGGCAGTTGAACCTGGCCAAGCAAGTGCCGGGGAAAGAGGAGTTTCACGGGCTGGTGCGGTGGTTTGAGGGGCGGCTGGCGGCGGCTGGGGTGGATGTGCGGTTTGGGGCCGTGGTGGATGTGGAAACCTTGCGCGACTTTGATGAGGTAGTAGTGGCCACGGGTGTGACGCCACGCGATCCTCATATTGCGGGGCAAGAACAAGCCGTGAGCTATGCGGACGTCTTGAACGGGGCCGCCGTGGGCAAGCGCGTGGCGATTGTGGGGGCGGGGGGCATCGGGTTTGATGTGGCGGAATTTCTGGTGCAGGCAGGGGAAAGCGCCACCTTGCACCCGGCGGAATGGCGGGCGCAATGGGGCGTGTCGGACCCAGCGGTCGTGGCCGGTGGTGTGACGGAGGCGAGGCCAGAGGCCCCGGCGCGGCAGGTCTGGCTGCTGCAACGGAAACCGGGCAGGCCGGGCAAAGGCTTGGGCCGCACGACGGGATGGATCCACCGGGCGGCACTGGCAGCCAAGGGCGTGCAGATGTGGGGTGGTGTGGAGTATGGGGCCATCACGGACGCGGGCATCGTCATCACACGCGAGGGTGCGGAGTCGCTATTGGCCGTGGATACAGTGGTTTTGTGCGCGGGGCAGGAACCGGCACGGGGGTTGGTGGATCAACTGACGGCGGCGGGCATTGCGCATCATGTGATCGGCGGGGCGGATGTGGCGACAGAACTGGATGCCAAGCGGGCGATTGACCAAGGGGCACGGCTGGCGGCGCGGTTGTAGACGTTTCTCCTTCGCCCGCGTTGGCGGCAATGGCCGTTATGGCGCAAGCACCCGCCACGCAGGCAACCGGATCAACGCCGTCATTCCTGTGGCCTCACGCAGTAAATCCAGCTCTCCGCCATGCAATTCCACAATTCGCCGTGTCAGCGGCAGGCCCAGCCCGATGCCATCTGCATCCCGCCTGTGCACGGCGTTGCCCACCCCGAACGCCTGCCAGATGCGCGCCTGATATTCTGGCGATATGCCTGCGCCATTGTCGGTCACGCCAATCGACACCGTGCCATCCGGCAAATGGTCCGTTGCCAGCATGCACTGCGCGCCGCCATGATGCAGAAAATTTGATACAAGGCAGGCCAGCGCCAATTCCAGTTTGGCGGCATCTGCCCGCAATATGACCGTGCCACGCCCACCGTTGACCACGATATCCTTGCCCTGCATCCGGGCGATCTTGTGAAACCCCGCCAACACTTTGTGCAGTGTGGCGTGAAGATCAACCTCTGACTCCGCCAGTTTTATCTCGCCCGCGCTCAGTTCCGTAAAGGACAGGATGCTGCCGACAACCGCGTTCAGGTGTTCGGCCGATGATAGAATGGCCCCGATCACCTCGGCATCATCGGTGTTCTGCGGCTCCAGCACCTGGGCCATGCCGTGAATGCCGTTCAACGGCGTGCGCATTTCGTGCCCGATCAACGCCAGAAATTCCTTTTGCGCGTCATGCGCGATATTGGCCAGATGCGCCGCAACGGCAGGGTCGGGCACGATGGGCTGTTCGTAAAACCGTGCGACCATCAGGGCCAGCGTGTCCAGCATGGCAATCTGGTCATCGGATGGCATGTCATGCGGGGCAAGGTCGAGCCCGCACACAGTGCCAAGGCAAAATCCCGATGTCGTGATAACCGGGGCCGAGGCAGAGAAACGCACGCCCATGCCAGTAACGACCGGGTGCTGGCGCGACCGAGGGTCCGCATGGGTATCTGGCAAGACGATGGTGGATTTGGCGGCCACGGTGAAAGCACACAGTGACATGTCGCGGGGCGTGCCCTGCATATCCAGCCCGTCAGTTTTGAGAAATGTCTGATGATCGCCGCTGAACAGCGAGATGAATGAAATGGGCGTTTTGAAGATGTGCCGCACCATCGCCGTGACATGGGCAAAGAACGGATCACCGCGACGGTCTGTCAGGGCCATGGCATCCACCATGCGCGACCGGGCCGTATCGTTTGACGGGATGGGAAAGGGACGCAGCATCGTCATGGTCAGGGTGCCTTTCAACAGTGACGCCGCTGCACACTAACGCTGCACATTTAACAAAGTGTTATGCAAAGTTGGGGGGGCGGAGATGGCCCCCCCCCTTTAGCCGTCACCCTATTGGGCGACAGCCGGCAAGACGCCATCAGCCATTGCAGCGGCAAGTTCGGCCTGATCGACAGCACCATCGGCGTTGGCATCGACCTTGCCAAAGACTTCTTCAGTCAGGTCAGGGTAAGACACTTGCAGTTCGGCCAGCGACCAGGTGCCGTTGCCATCGGTATCCGCAGGTGCCGCAGCATCCTGTGCCACTGCCGGAAGTGCCGCCAGACCAAGGATCGACGCGAGAAGGAGTGATGTGCGTTTCATATTGGGTAGTCCTTTTATGGTTTTCCCAGACGGTCATGTACCGCCCTGCCATCCACCTAGGGATGTGCGGGATAATGTTCCAGAACCAATCTGTATCATGCCATAAACCCGGCATAATAACGTATGATTCGGCCCGTTCGTAGAACGTCTTTCCGCTTATGACTTGGCCTGTGGCAACTTCTCGCCCTTGGAATCCCACCTTTCGGCACAAGCCTGCCCAAAGGCCTTATGTTTCCCTGCCTTCAACGATCCGCGACAATACCCCGGACTTGACCTGCATTGAACGCAATGCTGCCCGATTTGGGGGTCAATACAGCGCTATGAAACCTCAACGTCTGCCAGAGGAACACAATGGATCGTTTGACTGAAATGGAGGCCTTTGCCACGGTCGTAGACCAAGGCGGCTTTACCGACGCGGCCAAGAAGATGGGAATCTCGAAGTCTGCTGTCTCAAAACATGTGTCGGCTTTGGAGGCGCGCTTGGGGGCACGCCTGCTCAACCGCACCACACGGAGGGTAAGTCCGACGGAAATTGGTCTGGCCTATTATGACAGGGCAAGGCGTGTGCTGAACGATGCGGGTGAGGCGGATGCCTTGGTCACATCGATGCAATCGGCACCATCGGGGTTGTTGCGGATTTCGGTGGCAACGGACTTTGGGGTGAACCTGCTGTCACCGATTCTTGGGGATTTCCTGCTGGAATACCCGGATATCACGGTGAACATGGTGCTGAACAACCGCTATGTGGAGCTGATTTCGGAAGGCTTTGATATGGCCATCCGCGTGGGGGATCTGGAGGATTCGTCACTGCGGGCACGAAAGCTGACAGACACGACAAAACGCATGATCGGGTCACCGAGCTATTTTCAGAAATTCGGACGGCCGATGAAGATCGACGATCTGAATGACCACAAACTGCTGCACTACAGCAATCAGGCGAATGGCAACGTGTGGAAGATCACGGCGCCATCGGGTGAAAAGCGCCAAGTGCGCACGGCAGGCTGGTTGACGGTGAATGACGGGCAATCGTTGCTGAATGCGGCGCTGTCGGGGCTGGGCATCGCGTATCTGCCGTCGTTCCTGTACGCAGATGCAATGAAGCAGGGCCTGGTGGAAGAGGCCATTCCGGGCCTGCCGGTGGAAACGCTGGGCATCTATGCGGTCTATCCGCCGGGGCGGTTTACGCAGCCCAAGGTGCGGGCGTTCATCGACTTTCTGGCGCGGCGGTATATCGACAAGGGGCCTGACGTCTGGTGAGCGACCACTGATTTCTTTTGGCAGATTACTGGGTCGAGGTCAGCATGACTTCGACCCGTCTGTTTAGCGTACGCCCGGCATCCGTCAGATTGCTGGCGCGGGGTGACAGGTAGCCGACGCCTTCGGCCTGCACTTGGCCCCCCGGCACACCCAAACCATCAACCAGCGCCTGCCGCACGGATTGCGCACGTTTGCGGGACAGGGCGATATTGGCGTCCAATCCGCCGGAGGCATCGGTATGGCCGACGATGGCAATGATTCGCGCGGGGTTGGCCTTCAGATACTGCGCCAGATCGGCGAGCGATTGATACTCGCCCGTTGCCAATGCCGCGGCACCTGATGCGAAGACAAGATCATCCAAGGCGATGGCACCACCCGATTCCAACCTTGGCCCGAGTTCTGTGGGTGCTGCAACGGTGACGGGGGCCACGGGGGCGATTGGCGCATCTGGTGATTTTGTGGAGGTGGTCACTTGCGGCACCGTCACCGTGCCGCCCGCCTGTGTGACCTGCACAAAGCCTGCATTGCTGGACCGGCTGACCAAAAGGCTGATCGCCTCTACCCCCGTGGTCCCGCGGCGCTGGGCGGAAAGGTAACGGAAATCGCCAAGGTCCACATGCATGCCGGGTTCGGGCAGGACTTGCAGGGCATAGCGGAAATCGAACCCGCCACAGGCGGCGGTTTCGCAGGCGTAAATGACCTTAAAGCCATCACTTTCGATCTGCGTGCGCAGGGTGGTCAGCAGGGAAAGTGTGGAAAGGTCGGACCCGGCGATGCGATAGGCGGTTTGATCGACCGCGCCGCTGATGGTTTGGCCCGGCAGACCTGTTGCAACCCAAGGCCCGGTGGCCAGCACATGCGTGGTGCTGGGTGCCGTCTGTTGCGCGCTGATGACGGCGGGGGTGGGGAATTCCAGCGTGAGGGCAAGGGCTGGGGCGGCCAGCACAATGGGCGCGATGGCAACAAGGGCCATGGTCACAGCAGTGGTGTGTTGATGCGTCACCAGTCTTGGGCCCTGTCAGTCGCCGTGTTGACGGTAATGATACTGTCCCACAGCGTGCATGCCCAGACCTTCATACAGTTGCCGCGCTGCGTCATTGGCCTGCGTCACCACCAAGGCCAATGCAGACGCACCCTGATCGCCTGCCCAGTGCGCCGCCGCGCGCAGGATGTTTTGCGCGGAGCCTTGCCTGCGCAGGCTGGGGATGACTTCCAGTGCGTGCAGCATGGCAATGGGGCCATGGCAGGCGACAAAGGCCACACCAGAGGGGTGGTCAGCGCTGCGTGACAGGAAGACAGTCTTTGGGCCAAGGGCGCGGTGCATGATGGCGATGCGGGCGGGGCCCAAGCCGCAATCGGCCCAAAGGTTTTCAGCGATGGAAAGGGGGGGCCAGTGCGGAAAGGTGGTCATCTGGGCCGGGGCGTCGAACCGGGTGACGGGGGCAGAATAGGCGACAACGGGGTCGATGATCGTATAGCCGCGCGCGGCCAAGGTGGTATCGAGTGCCGCGTCACCATCGCGGATCAGGAATAAGGGCTTTTGCGACATTTGGCGCATTGCCGCCTCGGCCATGGGCAGGTCATCCGTGGCCCAAACCCCTTCAACCGTTGCCGCCGATACGCGTTTGCCGCCAC
>JANNBG010000030.1:0-3396 GCA_031385205.1 Rhodobacterales bacterium | reverse complement strand
CAGATTTGGGCGTTCTGGGCGACTTTGGCGATGCCTGCGACGGCGGCAAAGTCGCCCTCAGATGCGATGGGAAAACCGGCCTCGATGATATCGACGCCCATTTCGTCCAGCAGGGTGGCGATATCCAGTTTTTCGGAATGGCTCATGGTGGCCCCGGGCGACTGTTCACCATCGCGCAGGGTGGTGTCAAATATCAAGACGCGGGGTTGCGTGGACGTGTCGGTCATATTGGGATCCTTTGGGTTCTTAGCTGTGCGTCTGGGGCGCTTTCACCTCTGAGCGGTCGCACCCCAGGGGCACGCTCAGAGGCGGCTAAGAAGAAGCAGGCCACGCATCAGCGTCGGGCAAGTGACCCTGTCAGCGATGCTATGTGGGCGGTGTTTCATGCGGACAATCTATACAAAGGCGGCACGAAAGGGAAAGTGCAAAATCATTCCGCGGATTTGACTTAATCTTTGCGCATTTGCAGGGTCTGTTGCGGATGATGAAACAGACGCACGCCTCGCCCTATGCCACGCTGCCACGCGATGCCTTTTGGCGCACGGGGGTGGCGGAACCGGGGCTTTCGGGGCTGGAAAACCTGTGGCGGGCGAAGTGGAGCCTGCCTGCGAATGCACAATTCGCGACCTATGGATCGTGCTTTGCGCAGCACATCAGCCGGGCCCTGCAGGCACGGGGCGTGGCCTGGGTGAATGCGGAACCGGCACCGGGGCGGTTGCCAGCGGCGATTGCGGCGGCGTTCAATTACAACGTCTATTCGGCACGCACGGCGAATATCTATACGGCGGCGCAATTGCTGTATCTGCTGGCGATGGCGGCAGGGCATCTGCCACATGATGCGGGCGAGGTGTGGGAAACCGACGGGCGGTTCTTTGACAGCTTGCGTCCGGCGATCGAGCCAGGTGGGTTTGCCAGCCGGGCCGAGGCGTTGCTGTCACGCCAGTCGATGCTGCGGGCACTGTTGGCATCGGTGAGACAGGCGGATGTGTTCGTCTTTACGCTGGGCCTGACGGAAGGCTGGCAATCGCGCAGCAATGGCCAGCCCTATGCGCTGTGTCCGGGCACGGCGGGGGGGCGGTTTGATGCGGGGCTGCATGCGTTTGTAAACTATCGCGCGGCCAATATCCGGGCTGATCTGGACGCATCGCTGGCGATCATGCAGGGGGTGAACCCGGATATCCGGCTGCTGCTGACGGTGTCACCCGTGCCACTGACGGCGACGGCATCGGGGCAACATGTGCTGCTGGCCACAACGCGGTCAAAGGCGGTGTTGCGCGGGGTGGCGGGGGAGTTGGCGGAGGATGTGGGATGTGTGGACTATTTCCCATCTTATGAAATCATCACGGGGCCACAGACACGGTCAGCATTTTATGAGGCGAACCTGCGGTCTGTCTTGCCGGAAGGGGTGGCCCGCGTGATGGGGCATTTCTTTGCCGGCTTGCGGTTGGATGGGCCGGTGCGCGTGGTGGCAGAGCCGGTGTCGACGGCACGGTTCCGGGCGGCGCGGGTGGCGATGAAGGCGGAAGCACTGGCCTGCGAAGAGGCGATGCTGGAGGCCCATAATGCAGCCTGACGTTCTTATCATTGGCGACAGTCATACGGCGGCTTTGCAGGCGGGATGTGCGGCCTTGGGGTTGAATGCGGCGCTGTTCTACCTTTCGGGCAATCATTGGCATGCGGGGGCGGCGGCGTTTCATGCCGAGGCGGGATTGCAGTTTGCGCGCAGGCCGGTGCTGCAGCGGCGCGTATCAGCGATCCGTGGCAGCATGGGGGGGGCGTCTTTGTTTAACGCCCATGTGCCAGTGATTGCGTCGTTCGGATATCATCTGGGGCGGTTGGTGCCGCCATTTGCAAGCTGGGGCCACACGACGGATGCAGCGGAATTTGCAGGTGGGGCGGACAGGCATTTTGCGACTGCGGGGTTGATGGCGGCCACGGTGGCGCATTTCCGGGACAGCCATATCGGCATTCTGGCGCAGGCATCGCGGCTATGCGATCTGATGGTGGTGGCACCGCCGATGGTGACGGCGGATGCAACGGCGCATGGCTTTGCCTGCCACATCACCGCGCGGTTGCAGGCGGCGGGGGTACGGGTGCACGACCCGCGCGGCGGGCGGGCCTATGACGGGGTGACGCTGGATGAAGGGTTGTTGTCGTCGGACCGGGTGCATGGCAACGCAGCTTACGGCGCGCAGGTCATAGGCGATTTGCTGGCACAGGGATTGATCCGAAAGCCGGAGGCGCGCGTTACCCTTGTAGCATAACACAGGGGGTGATGCGTGCGCAGTTTGGTTATTGGGGCGTCGGGTGGGATTGGGGCGGCACTGGTTGTGGCCTGTGGGGATGGGGCCGTGGGTCTGTCGCGCCGTGTGGATGGGCTGGATGTGACGGATGCGGAGGCGGTGGCGCGGGTAATGGGCGCACTGGAGGGTACGTTTGACCGGATCATCGTGGCGACGGGGGCCCTGGTGATTGCGGGGCAGGGGCCGGAGAAATCGTTGAAATCATTGGACCCGGCGGCGCTGGCGGCGCAATTTGCGCTGAATGCGGTGGGGCCGATGCTGGTGTTGAAACACGCCTTGCGCCTGATGCCAAAGGATCGGCCTGTGCGGTTTGGCGTGATGTCGGCGCGGGTGGGGTCGATTGGGGATAACAGCCTTGGCGGATGGTATTCGTACCGCACGGCCAAAGCGGCGTTGAACCAGTTGCTGCATACGGCGGCGATCGAGGTGGCGCGGTCGCACCCGCAGGCGGTGCTGGCGTTGCTGCATCCGGGCACGGTGGATACGGCGTTTACGGCGGCGTATCAGCCTGCGTATCAGAAACTGACGCCAGCACAGTCTGCTGAGGGGTTGCTCGCCGTGCTGGATGGATTGACACCGGCGCAATCGGGCGGGTTCTTTGACGTGCAGGGGCAGGTTGTGCCGTGGTAGGGCGGCTGATCCTGATCCTGGGGGATCAGTTGACGCTGGATTTGCCGATGCTGGTGGCGGCGGACCCTGCGCAGGATACGATTGTGATGGCGGAAGTGCGGGCGGAGGGGACGTACGTGCCGCACCATCCGCAGAAGATTGCGCTGATCCTGACGGCGATGCGCAAGCATGCGATGGCGTTGGAGGCGCAGGGGTTTCGCGTGGCCTATACGCGGCTGGATGATGCGGCGAACACGCACAGCATCACGGGTGAATTGCTGCGGCGGGCGGCGGAAACCGGGGCCACGGATGTGTGGGCGATGGAGCCGGGCGAATGGCGGCTGGATGCGGCTTTGGCCGACATGCCGTTGCCCGTGCGCGTCTGGCCGGATGTGCGGTTCATCGCCTCCAAAGGCGAATTCGCGGCGTGGGCCAAGGACCGCAAGCAACTGCGGATGGAGTATTTTTACCGCGACATGCGGCG
>JANNBG010000810.1:0-3167 GCA_031385205.1 Rhodobacterales bacterium | reverse complement strand
CGCCCCCGACCCATCCACAATAACATCATCGCCCGCACCACCATAAACCGTGTCATTCCCCGCCCGCCCCGTGATGCAGTCGCCCATCCCCCCACCTGTCAGCATATCCCCCGCATCCGTGCCCGCCATCGGTGTGGCCAGATCGCCCAATTCCACCCGTAACCGCGTGATCCCCGCGCCTTCGCCCGCCACGAAGATGTCGATGCCTGCGCCCGATGCCGCCACCACCAGCGCCGTCGTATCCTGCAGCGGGGTTGCCGCATCCCCCACCAGCTGCGCCGTCAACACCAACCGCCCCCCCGGCAGCAATTCAAACAGGTCCACGCCGCCATCACCGCCCGCCGCCACCACGAATGTCCGCCCCGCCAGCACCACCGTATCCAGCGCCGCCACGCCCTGCAGGCGCGTATCCCGTGTGTCGATCACATGGTCCGTCACCGCCATGTCGCCATCCGCCATCAGGCGCACCACGGATATTGACGATGTCCCCGGTGCCGTTACCAGCAGATAGGTCTGCCCCGCCACCACCACCGATGTCACCGATGTTGGATCATTCACCCCAAACCCCGCCGCAGCCCCCAGTACCGCCGCAGGCTGCAACTGCCCCTGCGCCCCCACGCGGTAAGTCATCAGATTGTCATTCGCCTGCGACAGCACCACCAGATAAGTCGCACCCCCCACCGTCACACCCAGCAGGTCTGCCACCTGCACCCCCATCCGCGCCACACCCACCGGCACCGATGCCACACGCGTCATATGCCCGTCAGCCTCCAGCCGCCCGCCGATCAGCAGCCCTGTGTTCATCGGCGTCATGTAAACATACGTCGCCCCGCCCACTGTCACCGCCGCCTGCGCCGTGATCGGGGCCGCGGGGCTGCCCGCCACGCCCACCACAGCCCCCAGATCACCCCCCGCATCAATCGCAAAGCCGCCCAGCCGCGTCGCATTCGGCCCCGTCACCATCAGGCTATCCTGCCCGTTCAGTTGCAGGATGCACAGCTTTGATGGGGCCGACAGCACCTGCCCTGCCGCCAAGCCCTGCCAGCCCAGCAGCGCCATGCCCGAATCCACCTCCAGCGCCATGACGCCGCCGCCCGCACGCGTCGCCGCATACAGCACCAGCCCCTGCGCCGTTCTGCGCAATTCCATGTCCGTGACCCCCGACACGACATGCAACGGCGCGCCGAGAAATGTCTCGACCACGCGAAAGGGTACCATCCCCGCTCCCACACCTTGAATTCACACCCAGGTGCAGGATGCCCCCGCATGCTTTGTCACCCCTTAACAAAAGGTGTTCAAATTCGGGCCTTTGCATTGAATGATTTTACAGTGCCACAGAACCGCCCCAAACCCTTGCCACCCACCGCCTCCCATCGCATTCTCTGCCGCGAAAGGTGCGCCCATGACCCTGATCACCCCTGTCCTGCTCTGCGGCGGCTCCGGCACGCGCCTCTGGCCCCTGTCTCGCAAGGGCTACCCAAAGCAATTCGCCGCCCTTGCAGGCGATACCAGCCTGTTTCAGGCCGCAGCCCTGCGCCTGCATGGCGCGGGCTATGCCGCGCCCGTCATCGTCACCGGGTCCGATTTCCGGTTCATCGTGGCCGATGAACTCGCGGAAATCGCCGTCACCCCCGCCGCCATCCTGATCGAGCCTTCCGCCCGCAACACCGCCCCCGCCATCCTCGCCGCCGCCTTGCACATCGCCAAAACCTATCCCGACGCCCTCCTGCTCATCGCCCCCTCCGACCACGTCGTCCCTGACAGCGCCGCCTTCCGCGCCTGTGTTGCCGCCGCCTTACCCGCCGCCCTGTCCGGCCAGATCGTCACCTTCGGCATCACCCCCACCCGCCCTGAAACCGGCTACGGCTGGCTGCATCTCGCCGAACCTATGGCCGACCGCCCCCTGCGCCTTGCCGGATTTGTCGAAAAACCCCCACTGCCCGCCGCAACAGCCATGCTCGCTGTTGCTCCGGCGCCCGCACAAACCTTCCCGGACAAGCCGGTACGCCTGGTCGTCCCGTTCCCGCCCGGCGGCCTGGTGGATTCACTGGCGCGGCTGGTGGCCGAGGCGATGCGCGCCGAACTGGGCCAGACGGTGATCGTCGACAACCGCGCCGGCGCCGCCGGCAAGATCGGCACCCAGGCGGTGGCACAGGCGCCGGCAGACGGTTACACCATGCTGCTGGCCAACGGCACCACCCACGGCACCCTGCCGGTGGTCGAGCCCGGCTTCGATCCGGTACGTGACTTCCTGCCGATAAGCCTGGTCACGGTCACACCTTTCATCCTGGCGGCGCATCCCGACGTGAAGGCCAACAATATCGCGGAACTGGTCAGGCTGGCGCGCGCACAGCCCGGCAAACTCAATTACGCCAATCCCGGCTCCGGCTCGGCCGCGCATTTCGCCGGTGAACTGATGAAAAGCCTGGGCGGCATCGACATCGTGCATGTGCCCTACAAGGGCCTCGCTCCGGCGATGGTGGATCTACTTGCGGGTCGCGTCGACCTGACTTTCGATTCGACCATCCTGCAGCATCTGAAGAGCGGCAAGCTCAAGGCACTGGCCACCACCGGCATCGAGCGCAGTCCGTTGCTGCCGGACGTACCCACCCTCAACGAGTCAGGCCTCGCCGGCTACGACATCGTCGGCTGGGCCGGCCTTGCCGTGCCTGCCAGGACACCTGCGGACGCGGTTACGAAGCTCAACGCCGCAGCTGTCAAGGGGCTGGCCCAGCCGGCGGTGCAATTGCGCCTGCGCGAGGTGGGCCTGGCGCCGGTTTCCAGCACGCCCGAGCGGATGGGGCGCCTGATCGACGAGAGCATCGCGCGTTACAGAAAGATCGCACGTGACAACAACCTCAAGTTTGAATGAGCTCCGCACATAGCTGGGAATCGCACACGCGCCGCTGGCGCGAACAGAAGTGGCTGCTCGACCTGGCGATCGCGCAGCACGGCGTCGACTGGGATCAGCAACGCACCGCGGCCTATTCCGCGCCCTGCGGCCCGGAAGCGGCGGCGGACTTCCAGGCGGTCGCGACAAGGGTGAAAAAATGGGCCGATCTGCACCGCGAGTACGCGGCCGCGGCGCGCCGCCGCGCGGCGAAAGCGCAGGACTTCGAAGCCGCCGGACGGGCGGTGGCGGCACGCGAAAGCTGGTTCATCGCCGC
>JANNBG010000766.1:0-2172 GCA_031385205.1 Rhodobacterales bacterium | reverse complement strand
CGGGCCGAGGCAAAGGCGCGGGCGGAGGCGTTGGGAGCAAAGGTGGCGGGGTCGGTCAGTGCCAAGACCGATATCCTGATCGCCGGGCCGGGGGCGGGGTCAAAGGCAAAGGATGCGGCAAAGTTGGGGGTGATGACGATTGACGAGGATGCGTGGCTGGCGCTGATCGGATGAGCAGGCCCGAGGTTCTCTTTCCTTTATTTGCCAGTCTGGAAACGCTGGAAGGCGTGGGCGAAAAGATCGCCAAGGCGCTTGGCGGGTTGGGGGTGCAGCGGCCCAAAGATTTGCTGTTTCTGCTGCCGCATTCCGGCGTGGACCGGGCAAGGGTGGCCAGCGTGCGCGATGTGACGCCGCCCTGCGTGGTGACGGTGGAGGTGACGGTGGGCGCACATGTGCCTGCGCGCACCAAAGGGCGGCCTGCGCGCGTGATGGTGCGGGATTCTGCGTTTGAATTTCAGTTGGTGTATTTTCACGCAAAGGGCGATTACCTGCAGAAACTGCTGCCGACGGGGCAGAAACGGCTGATCTCGGGCCGGGTGGAACTATTTGATGGCATTGCACAAATGGTGCATCCGGACCATGTTTTGCGACCGGAAGAAGCGAAGGATTTGCCGGGATTTGAGCCGGTCTATCCGCTGGTGGCAGGCGTCACGCAGAAGGTGGTGCTGAAAGGTGTGATGGCGACGCTGGCGCGCACGCCGCCCTTGCCGGAATGGATCGACGGGCCGTTGAAGGCACGCGAGGGCTGGCTGGACTGGCGCGATGCGGTGGTGGCGGCGCATGCACCCAAGGGCCACGCGGATTTTGCGATTACGGCACCGGCGCGGGCGCGGCTGGCCTATGACGAGTTGTTTGCGCATCAGCTGACACTGGCGCTGGCGCGGGCATCCTTGCGCAAGGGCAAGGGGGTGGCGAGTGTTGGCACACGAGCTTTGCAAGATAAGGTGCTGAAAAGCCTGCCTTATGGGCCAACGGGTGCACAGACCCGCGCGATTGCAGAAATCAGCGCGGATATGGGCCTGCCGTTGCGGATGAACCGCCTTTTGCAGGGCGATGTGGGGTCTGGCAAAACGCTGGTGGCGTTCATGGCGCTGCTGGTGGCGGTGGAGGCGGGCGGGCAAGGTGTGCTGATGGCCCCCACGGAAATCCTCGCCCGGCAGCATTATGCCGGGTTGGAGCCACTGGCCGCAGCCGCAGGCGTGCGGTTGGAGATTTTGACCGGGCGGGATAAGGGCGGGGATCGGGCAGAAAAGCTGGCGGCGCTGGCGGATGGGCGGCTGCAGATTCTGGTGGGCACCCATGCGGTGTTCCAGAAAGACGTGCATTTTCATGATCTTCGCCTTGCTGTGGTGGATGAACAGCACCGCTTTGGCGTGGCCCAGCGGATGGAACTGGGTGCCAAGGGCGATGCTGCGGATGTGCTGGTGATGACGGCGACGCCGATCCCACGCAGCCTCGCCTTGGCGAGTTATGGCGATATGGATGTCAGCATCCTTGATGAAAAACCCGCTGGCCGGAAGCCCATCCGGACCGCGCTGATTTCAACGGCGCGGCTGGATGAGGTGGTGGCGCGGCTGGCGAAAGGCGTGGCGGAAGGGCGGCAAGCCTATTGGGTGTGCCCGCTGGTGGAGGATAGCGAGGTTCTGGATTACGCATCCGCCGAGGCAAGGTTTCAGCAGTTACGCGCGGCCTTGGGTGAGGGTGTGGTGGGGCTGGTGCATGGTCAGATGGCATCTGCGGACAAGGATGCCGCGATGGCGCGGTTCGAAAGTGGCATGACGAAGGTGCTGGTGGCAACCACGGTGATCGAGGTGGGGGTAAATGTGCCTAACGCATCCGTGATGGTGATTGAACGGGCGGAAACCTTTGGTCTGGCACAGTTGCACCAGTTGCGCGGGCGGGTGGGCAGGGGGTCGGCGGAAAGCACTTGTCTGATGCTGTACCAGGACCCTTTGGGCGAAAGCGGCGCGCGCAGGTTAAAGGTGCTGCGGGAAACCGAGGATGGGTTCCGCATCTCGGAGGAAGATCTGGCAATGCGCGGGGCGGGTGATCTGATTGGCCTCGCGCAATCGGGCCTGCCAAAGTTCCGTGTGGCTGATCTGGAACGGCAGGCGGGGCTGATGGCGGTGGCGCAATCGGATGCGCGCAGGTTGCTGGCGGATGATCCAACGC
>JANNBG010000745.1:0-3647 GCA_031385205.1 Rhodobacterales bacterium | reverse complement strand
CGCCGCCACAAGACCCTCAAGGGCCTCACGCCTTACGAGTTCATCTGCAAATGCTGGACTTCCGAGCCCGAAAGATTCATCCTCAATCCACGCCATCAAATGCCGGGACTGAATAATCGCTAGTTTCAGGACGATCTGGCACGGGCCAAGGGCGTGGGTCGGACTGCGCGCAGATCGATGCCCATTGCTGGCACTGCCTACAGCCCCTGGCTGTTCTGGGACGGGCGCAAAGACAGCCAGTGGTCGCAAGCCCTGGGGCCGCTGGAACGTGCTGTCGAACACGGCACAGACCGGACCTGTATCGCGCATCTGATCGGAGCGTATTACGCAGATCACTATACCGCTGTGTTCGGGCCGCTTCCGCCCCTCGACCAACTGCCGGATCATGCCAGTCCAACCGGCCCCAATGCCGTCCCGCAGAACTGGTTGGCTTTGGATGATACGCAGCGCGATGCCGTCAATCGCGTCTTTGCCGATGTCGGCAAGGCCATCGCGGCCTATGAGCGCATAGTCATGCCCGCGCCGTCACGCTTTGACCGCTATGCTGATCTGCTTGCCGCTGGCGAGGACGTGTCTGGGTTCCTCTCGGACGAGGAATTGGCAGGACTGCGAACATTCGTCGGCACGGGCGAATGCACCAAATGTCACAACGGGCCATTGTTGACCGACAGCTGTTTTCATAACACCGAAGTGCCCGCTGATCCCAAACTTGCCAGATGACCTTGGTCGCAGCATAGGCAGGGCGCAAGTCCTCGACGACCCCTTCAACTGTCTTGGTGCCTATAGCGACGCGGGGCCAGGCGAGTGCGCCGCGCTGAAATTCCTGACCCCGGCGGGGGCCGGGATGACCGGCGCGTTCAAGCCGCCGTCATCGCGTGGCGTGGCGGATCGCGCACCCTATATGCATGCGGGCCAGATCACCACACTTGGCGCGGTTCTGCAGCACTACGACACAGCCCCCATCGCCCCAAAGGGTCACAGCGAGCTGTCGCCATTATCCCTTACAGCTGACGAACTCGCCGCTTTGGAAGCGTTTCTTGGGACGCTTGACCCCATTCCAGAACAAGGAAAGGTGCAATGATCAATCATTTCGTCATCAAGGACCGGCTCGCGCTGGACCGCAGGTCGTTCACCGACCTTGCGACAGGGTTCAGTACAATCGCGGTTGCGGGAGCCACACTTTACAACCTCGGATTCCTTGCACCCATCGAATGAAGCCTCATCTCGCGTCTGTCAGTTCAGGATTTATTGACAGGTGCCGCCATCGCTGCGGCACCAATGGCGGCGTCGGCTGGGCTGGCGTTGGCGATCGGGCGGCTGATCACGCTGGCCCCTTCTCACATGACGATTGCTTTTTTGACGGGAATACCAGCGCGCGTCATCATCGGGTTCGGGTTTCTCTATTTCCTTTCAGTCCCCGGACAGTCGACCGTCAGGCACCTTGCCTGCGGATATCTTGCCTTTGGCCTCATTGCCGCGGGCGTCAATATCTTGTTCAACGCCCGACATATGGCGAATATCTGGTTGGTCTTCTCACTGTTCTACGTCCTAACGGTTCTGGGCATGTCCGACAGCGCCACCGCCACGGCGGCCGGACGTCCGATGTCAGACATCGAGACCGACCGGGCGGTGATACAAGGCAGCGTCGTGCGACATCGACCAGCTGGCCGACCATGGGATATCATGCCGCGTCACCCAGAACAGCGATGATTTCATATCCCGCCCCCACGGTCGCAAGCCTCGCAAGCACCGCTGCAATTCCGCCGATCACGCGCCCAAACCTACGTTCCGGACGGGCCCGGCGAAGCGGGGTGGTCGGGCTGTGCGTTTGTGGGGCTGGGAAAATACTGGCGGTGCCGCCGTGTGGCTGAGTGGCTGAGTGGCTGAGTGGGTCTGGTTGCAGTGATGGGCTTATTGATCTCCCTTTTTGTTGGTACGACCAGCATAGGCCCGCGCCCGGGATTTGGATTGAATGCAGGGGCTATCTGCGGCTCCTTCCCAAATGAGGATGTCAGCAATGTGAAAGCAGTTCCGCAGTATGGCGCAGGGCGGTCAAGCTCTGCACCCATCACGCCTTAGTCTTGTCCAACGCGGCCAGGGCGGTGCTGTCAAACCCTTTCACCAATAGCCAGACGCCCAGTGACAGTTCCCACAGGAACTCCGGCACAGTCGCAAGTGCTTGCGCGGTGGACCCAGCCTCAATGGTGCCGAACAGGACAGCGATACCAGCCGCAAGTATGGCGGGGCCGCCGATCAGGCCGAGGATCGACATCGCCCGCGGCATCAGCCGGGTTTTCCACATCAGATAGCCGAGGATCAGGCCGTTGCCGATGCCAACAATGACGCCGGGCCCGAGGCGGAAAGTCCAGTCGTGGATCGCGACCAGCATCTGGCCGGTGACCACCAGCATGGCCGGATCGGCGGCGCTCGCGTGCAATCGAAGGGTGTTCAAGGCCAGCAAAGCGATGATGCCAACAGCGATAAATCCGCATTCGGTCAGCCGGGCGGCCACATAGCCCAGCGAAAGCACCTCGCTCTGCTTGCGCAGGACGGGGTAAAGCGTCAGCGCGGTGCCGACATTGGCGACGATCAGGATCAGTTCAAGCAGTGCCCCTATGGATACGCCAGTGTCAAAGCCACCGCCGAGGATAAAGGCGGGATCGTTAAGGGCGGGCGCGTAGAACACCACAAGCGCCGGTATGGACGTGGCAAAGGTGACGAGGAAAAGCGCGCCCGTCAGCCGTGCCAAAATCTGCGACTGCCTGTCAGCCGCCAGAGTTTGCGAGGCGGTCAGGGCCGAAGCGGGTGTCGGTGTCATCGAAAGCCCTCCTGGAATGATGGGGTTGAACGAACTGCATCTTGACACATCATGGCGGTATGCAGAACGCGCAGCGTCTGCACTGCATCGCTGCATACGACGCCATATCAAGGCACAGCCCGCGCGTTGTCGCCGACGCTCCGCGGGGTTCCACAGAGGCTGCGCAGGCAGCCGCGCAGCCAGCGATGCGCCAGGTCGCCATCCATGCGCGGATGCCACAGCATCGAGATCGTGAAGGGCGCAATCCCGACGGGAAGTGCGAAGCTGTGCAGTCCCTTGCGCAACCCTTCGGTGTGCCGTTCGGGAACCGTGGCGACAAAATCCGTCTCGCGCGCCAGCGCAAGGGCGGTCGCAAATCCGCTTACCACCGTGGCAATCCGTCGCTCCAGACCCTCCGCCTGCATGGCATCATCAATCTCACGGCTGCGTAATCCGCGCCGCAGCACCAGAACATGACCGGCGGAGGCAAAGCGGCTGGCGGTCATCGGGCCCTCAGTCAGGCCATGGCCCTGCCGAACCACCCCGACCCAGCGATCGTCGAACAGCGGTAAAGCGCGCAGTTCTGGTGCGGTATCGGCGTCGATGACACCGGTTTCAAGGTCGACCTCGCCGTCGCGCAACGGGGCGCTTTCCTTGTCGGGCTTCGTCAGGAACTGCAGCGTCACGCCCGGTGCCTGCGCCGCGACCATGGTCAGCAGGTCCGGCCCGAAGGTTTCTACAAAACCCTCGCTCGTCCGCAGCGTAAAGCGACGGTCAAGTTTGCCAAGATCGAGCTTTTCGGTCGGGCGCAGCACGGCGGTCGCGCCGTCAACCAGCGCGCCGACCTGCG
>JANNBG010000251.1:0-4174 GCA_031385205.1 Rhodobacterales bacterium | reverse complement strand
CGGGTTGTGGGTGGGGTCTTACGTCAAGATCGCGACGCACCAATGGCTTGATGCGCATGGCGTGGCGCAAGTGGCCCCTCCCGCCGCACGGCAAGCGCAGAGCGAGGGGTTGGAGGGGCACCGGCGGGCGGCGCAACTGCGGCTGGACCGGATGCAGGGCGGGCGCAGATAGCGCCCACCCGCAAGCGTCAGGACGTTGCGTTGTGATTGTCACTGCGTGTTTTCCATAGCGAGTAAAAGATGCCCGACGCGATGATCCCGATGGTGATGGCCAGCGACAGATAGGGGTCAAACTTGCCGAGGTAATAGCTGTAGATGCCCTTGAACCCGATAAACACGAGCACGATGGCCAGCGCGTAGTGCAGATAGTGAAAGCGGTGCACCAGTGCTGCCAGCGCAAAGTAAAGCGCGCGCAGGCCAAGGATTGCCATGATGTTCGCGGTGTAAACGATGAAGGTGTCAGTGGTGATGAGGAAGATGGCAGGTACGGAATCGACGGCAAAGATCACGTCTGCAAAGTTGATGACAATCAGCGACACAAACAGCGGTGTGGCAAACAGCACCCGCTTGCCCGTGGTCGGGTGCGGCTGGCGGACAAAGAATTTCTGACCGTGCAACTCTTTGGTTACGTTCATGAAACGGGACACCATCCCGATCATCGGGTTCTTTGAGATGTCAGTTTCGCCTTCGGTGGCCACCAGCATACGGAGCCCGGTAAAGATCAGGAACGCGGCAAAAACCAGCGTCATCCAGTTGTAGTTTGCGATCAGTTCAGCACCGACGGCGATCATGATGCCGCGCAGAACGATGACGCCGATGATGCCCCATACAAGCGCGCGATACTGATATTTCCGCGGGATGGCGAAGAAGGAAAAGATCAGCGAAATCACAAAGACGTTGTCAATCGAGAGCACCTTTTCGATGAGGTAACCCTGGAAATATGAGGCGACGGGGTTGGTGCCATCCGTGGTGACAAGCGTGCCGTTTGACCATGCCCACCAGATGTAGCCGCCGAATGCGATCGAGATCAGGATATAAAAGGCCGACAGTTTCAGGCTTTCGGCGACGCCAATTTCATGGTCGTCCTTGTGCAGCACGCCAAGGTCGAACACCATCAGCGTGACCACGATTGTCAGAAAGATCAGCCACATCCAGAGAGGCTTTGATAAAAACTCAAGCAGCAGAAAATCCATCGCGTTGTCCCTGTTTTTGCGACGGATGGCAGGGGGTCAGCGCACCGGGCCATCCATCGAGTGATCCTCGATGCAGTCCGACATCACGACCAAAAGGTCGCCAGAGGGGCCCGGCCTGCTGTGCAGACATGGGCACGCCGGGCGGCGTTTCAACCCCGTTCAGGCGGAAAAGGTCACGCCCGCGTGATGGGGAATGGTGCTTTCCATCGGGTCCCGCATAGGGCAAAGGAAAGTAACAAACAGGGAGTGTGGCTTTGGGGGCTCAATCCGAAATCGTGGGTAAGGTGATGGGCTGGCTGGATCAGGCCTGGGGCATCGCTTTGGGGTGGTTGACCAGTGCAGCGGCCTTGTCGCAGTTTGCCTTGTTGGTCGTGGCCTATCTTGGCGCACGCGCCGCAGCACAGCGTCTGGCCCCCGTCATCACGCGTGTTCTGATGCCGCCGGAGGGCAAGGCGGGCATGATCGCCACCGCGCGGCGGTTTGTGCTGATCTTTCTGCCCTTGTTGTTGCCGCTGCTGGCTTATGGCTTTACCGCCATTGGCGAGCAGGTCACGCGTGCGGCCTTTGGTTCAGGCGATGTGATCGCCTTTGGCAAGCGCGTTTTCATTTTCTTGGCGGCACGGGTGCTGGTCAAGCATGTGCTGACAGATGGATTCCTGACCTTGCTGGGCCGGGTCGTGCTTGTGCCCGTGGCGGCGCTTTATGCGCTGGGCGTGTTGGATGATGCGACGGCGTTTCTGGAGGACACCATTGTCGGTGTGGGAAATATCCGCTTTTCAGTGATGTCTTTGATCCGCGGGGCGATTGCGGGCAGCCTGCTGTTCTGGCTGGGGTCATGGTCGAACCAGCAAAGCGCGGGCTTTATCAAGCAGCAGGAAGCCATCCGCCCGGCCACGCGGCAACTGGCGGTGAAGGCGGCAGAGATTGCAATTTTCGGCACAGCGTTTTTGTTGCTGATGTCGATCATGGGCATTGATCTGACGGCCCTGACGGTTCTGGGTGGCGCATTGGGCGTGGGCATTGGGCTTGGTCTGCAGCAGATTGCAGCGAACTTTGTATCGGGCGTGATCTTGCTGTTGGAAGGGCAGACGACGGTGGGCGACTATGTGGAACTGGACGGGGGCGAAAAGGGCACAATCGTCAAGATGACGGCGCGGGCGTGTATTCTGGAGACGTTCGACGGCAAGTGGATCGTGGTGCCGAACGACCATTTCATCACCAGCCGTGTGGTGAACTATTCCGATCAGGGCAGCGCAAACCGGTTTGAGGCGGTGTTTTCGGTCAGTTACGACACGGATTTGAACATGGTGCCGGGGATAATTGAAAGTGCGGTGGCGGCGTTGCCGTTTGTGCTGCAGGTACCGGATGGGCCGGATTGCGAATTGCGGGGGTTTGGTGAAAGTGCGGTGGATTTCGCGGTGGAATATTGGGCGGCGGGGTTGGATGACGGCAAGAACAAATACAGCAGCCCGGTGTTGTTCGCGATCTGGAATGCGTTGAAGGATGCTGGGATCGAGATGCCCTATCCGCACCGGGTGATCGAAATGAAGCAGCCAAAGTGAGTTTTGCACTGGTCATCGGGGCGGGGCCTGCGGGGCTGATGGCGGCGGATGTGCTGGCATCTGCGGGGCATAAGGTGGTGGTGGTGGAGGGCAAGCCATCCCCGGCGCGCAAGTTTCTTATGGCGGGGAAGTCTGGGCTGAATGTCACGAAGGCCGAAGGGTTGGCGGCGTTCGCTGCGCATTATGATGCAGGGTGGCTGGCCCCGATGCTGGCGGCATTCGGGCCGGATCAGGTGCAGGCCTGGTGCAAGGGTCTGGGGCAGGATGTGTTCATGGGATCATCTGGCCGGGTGTTCCCGGTGGCGATGAAGGCATCGCCGTTGCTGCGGGCGTGGTTGACGCGGTTGGCGGCGATGGGGGGGGAACTGCGGACGCGCTGGCGGTGGAATGGTGACACATTCGACACGCCAGATGGGGTGCAGGCCTTGCACCCGGCGGTGACGGTTTTAGCGCTGGGTGGGGGCAGTTGGGCAAGGTTAGGGTCTGATGCGGCGTGGGTGCCGTGGCTGCGCGCTAAGGGCGTGGAGGTGGCGGATTTTCAGCCGTCCAACGTGGGCCTGCGGGTGGATTGGTCACCGCATATGGCGCGGGTTTATGGCCAACCGCTGAAATCCATCGCGCTGCGTGCCGAGGGGCTGCTGTCACGCGGCGAGGTGGTGATTGGCGCGAAAGGCATCGAAGGTGGTGGCCTGTACCCCCTGACACCCGCCCTGCGCATGGGTGCGCGCCTGTCCATCGACCTGTTCCCTGACCTGACGCCGGACGCCCTGCAAAGCCGCATCAGCAAGCTGCGCCACGAGGACTCCGCACCCAACCGTCTGCGCAAATTGGGCCTGTCGCCTGCCGCCGTGGCATTGGTCATGGAATGTGCACGACCCTTGCCCGCTGAGCTTGCCAAGCGGCTCAAATCCCTGCCGATCGCCCATGCAGGTCTGCGCCCGATAGACGAAGCGATATCCACCGCGGGTGGCATCACCCGTGCGGCGCTGACCGATGATCTGGAACTGCGCAGCCTGCCCGGCACCTTTGCCTGCGGCGAAATGCTGGATTGGGACGCGCCCACGGGGGGGTATCTGCTGACCGCCTGCCTTGCGACGGGCCGCCATGCAGGCCTTGCTGCCGTGCGGTATCTTGGCAAGCCTGCAACCACGCCATAGCCTGCCACCATGCACGAGACCCTGACCGACATTTACGAGGATAAAGTCGCGCGCGGCACCCTGCGCCATGACCGCGCACAAGAGGATACCGTGCCCGCGTTGGAGGAGCTGCGCCAGTGGCTGGAGGATCAGGCCGGGCGCAAACGCAGCCTGATTGCGCGCTTTCGCAAGGCAGCGGAGCCGCCCAAGGGCATCTACCTGTGGGGCGGTGTGGGCCGGGGTAAATCCATGCTGATGGATTTGTTTTATGCGCATACCGACA
>JANNBG010000741.1:0-3529 GCA_031385205.1 Rhodobacterales bacterium | reverse complement strand
TCGACGGGGGGCTCGCCGGGCAGTGGGTGCGGGCGACCGATCAGGATCCGCGCGTGACGATATCGCCCTCTGAAACCGGCTGCATATCTTCAGGCGCTGGTGGATGACCAGACTGACATCGTGATCCGCAGCGACGCGCAGTTTCGGGTGATTTTCTGCAACCTCGCCGCAGCGCGGTTTTTCAGCGTGACCCGTGAAGCGATGATTGGTCAATGTTTTTCGCCGGGAACAGCACCCGACGTGCAAGCGCAACTGGCCCGTGAATTGCGGCAGTTGACGCCAGAAAATCCGATGCGGCGGTCAGTGGACCCGAGCCTGCGCCCCTCAGGTGAAACAGGCTGGCTGGAGTGGTCGAACCGCGCAGTCTTTGATGCAAATGGCCATCTGGACGGCTATCTGTCCGTGGCGCGTGACATCACCGACCAGCGCCTTGCCGCCGCAGAAATCGAACGCACCAGCCGCGAAAATGACCTGTACCGCCGCATGTTCGAGGCGATGCCAGACTCCGTTTACGCCAAGGACCGCGAGGGTCGCTTTGTGGTGGCGAATGCGGCACTGGTCCAGGCGTTAGGTGCGTCTTCGGCTGCCGATCTGATTGGCAAGACCGACGCTGGCTTGCATCCTGCCGAGGTTGCTGCGCGGTATCAGGCTGTTGAACAGGCGCTTTATGACAGTGGCGAAGAAAGCCGGATTGCGACCGTGCTGATCTGGCAGGAAAACGGCGAAGAAAACTGGCAGACCACGCGCAAAACCCTGTTCCGGGACGAGGCCGGAACAGTTATCGGCCTGATCGGCCATGGCCGCGACGTGACCGTACAGGTACAGGCCGAACGGGCGCTAGCTGTCAGCGAGGCCCGCTTTGCGGCCTTTGCCGAAAACGCGCCCGTGGCCATGTTCCTGAAAGATACTGAAGGCCGCTATGTCATGCTGAATGCGCAAGCGGTACAAGTGATCGGCAGCCCGCATGACCAGATCATCGGCCGTACCGCGCGCGAAGTGGGTACCGCTCCTGCGGCCGATGTGACCGAAGCTGCCGACCGCGCCCTGCGCGCAACTGGCCAAGCGCTGTACACAATCGGCCCGCTGACCGCCCCGGGCGCGCCGTATCACTGGGCTATGGTGTTGCGCTTTCCCATAGCGGCACCCGATGGCGACGGGTTATGGATCGGTGGCTTTGCAATTGATATGACGGCGCAAAAGACTGCTGAGGTTGATCTTGAGCGATCTCGCGAGGCGTTGCATCAATCGGAAAAGCTAAATGCCATGGGGTCGTTGTTGGCCGGGGTGGCGCATGAGTTGAACAATCCGCTGGCCATTGTCGTGGCGCAGGCGACCATGCTGGAGGAAGACGCAGGCGACGGGCCACTGACGCGCCGGGCCGAGAAAATCCGCCGGGCCGCCGAACGGTGTGGCCGGATCGTGCAGACCTTTCTGGGCCTTGCGCGCCGCAAGCCCGCCGAACGCAGCCGCGTCAGCCTGAACGACATGGCCCGGGCCGCAGTAGACCTGATGGCCTATCCGTTGCGCACAGCGGGGATTGGCGTGGTGTTCAACCTTGCAGATGATCTTCCTGCTGTGGATGGCGACCCCGATATGCTCAATCAGGTGGTTCTGAACCTGCTGGTCAATGCGCAGCAGGCGCTGGAGGGGTCGGATGGCCTGCGCACCATCACTTTGACAACAACCCTCACGGCCACCGATGCCGTGATCGAGGTGGCCGATACCGGGGGCGGGGTGGCCGCTGATATCCGGCACCGGGTCTTCGAGCCGTTTTTCAGCACCAAGCCGCAGGGCACAGGCACAGGGGTTGGTCTGTCATTCTGTCATTCCGTCGTGACAGCGCATCAAGGGCGGCTGGAGTTGCTGGACGGGGGAACAGGGGCGACTTTCCGGGTCAGCCTGCCCGCGGCCGGGCCGGGCCCTCTTGCAGCACCTGACCAGCCCGAGGCGGCCCCCGTCGCCCCGGTTCTGGGACGCGCTCTGGTCATAGATGATGAAGCGGAACTGGCCGAAGCGATTGCTGAAATGCTTGCCGCAGGCGGCTATGCCGTCGATGTTGTCACCACCGCGACCGACGCACAGGCCCGCGTGCGGGCTGCACCCTATGACGTGATCCTCAGCGATCTGCGGATGCCCGGCATGGATGGCTCTTCGTTCTATGCCTGGTTGTTGGCCGAAGCCCCGGATCAGGCGGCCCGCATCGCCTTTGTCACCGGCGATGCTCTGGGGGTGGCCGCATCGGCATTTCTGGCCCATGCTGGCAGGCCCGTGTTGGAAAAGCCCTTTACCCGCGCGGGTGTGCTGGCCGTGGCCGCGGCGGCGCGGGGGGCATAGATCGCGCTGTCAACGGCACTTGTGGTGTCGCAGGGCTAACCGGACGAAATGGGCGCTGATCCAGAACCGGCCACCGTTCAGCCCATCCACCAGCGCAATGCCCTTGCTGAACGGCAGAAGGCGGACCGTGTTGGCAACTCCGGGTTGGCTGCCGCATTCAGACCCCGCGCAGCAACGCCACCCACATGCGCATGAACAAGGAGGCCGTTCTTGTCGTCATGACAGAGTTATGCAGCAACAGATCGGCCACGCAGCCACCGCAAACGGCATCGGTACTGCCGTTGCACGCAGGCATATCATCGCTGCCGCTGAGATTGCCTTTGCCGCTGACGATCCAGCTTTCAACATCACTGGCAAGAGAAAAGCTATTTGCTTCGGCACTTACGGCGTTGATGCCATTGCCACAAATTTCCGCGACCACCATTTTGCCCACGCAGTCCACCCAATAGGTGTCGTCGTCCGCACCGCCTTCAGAAGCCGCTGTGATGACAATATTGCCTTTGGCGATTGTTGCATGTTTCAGCCCAAGTCCCGATTGAAAAGTCAGTGTCATCATCGTCTCCTGTCTTTATGCTCGTCGCGCATCCAGTGCCGCGTCTGGGGGCTTCATGACAGGCGAATGTTGCAGTTTGGTCCCGCCAAAGACGCGGCGTAGGTTGATGCCTTACATTTCCGTAGCGCACCATGCGGACGCAAAAACCAAAAGGCCCGGCGCGATGGCCGGGCCTTGGGGCAGGGGGCGCGAGGGGGGGTCAGAACATGAAGTCGGAGGCTGTCAGTTCGGCCAGTCCTGTGTCCTTCAGGATCAGACTGTCGCTGCCCGCGTGGATGATGAGGTCCGCGCCGGATACCGTCACGTGATGCGCCTTCAGGTCGGCGATGCCTGTGATCGCGGCCCAGTCGCGGATATCGAAGCGGTCGGTGCCGTTCTGGAAATCGGTCACGGTGTCTTTGCCAAAGCCCGTCTTGAACACAAAGGTATCCGCCCCGGTCCCGCCCGTCAGATGGTCCGTACCCATGCCCCCGGTGATCTTGTCAGCACCGGACCCGCCTTTGACCACATCGGCCCCGCCGCCGCCGGTCAGCGCATTCTTCCCAGAGTTGCCCAAGATGATGTTGCCCAACGCATTGCCCGTGGCATTGGTGTTGCCCGTGCCCAGCAGTGTCAGGTTTTCAAGGTTCTGCCCTGCCAAAA
>JANNBG010000725.1:0-2887 GCA_031385205.1 Rhodobacterales bacterium | reverse complement strand
GCCTGATCTTGCGGACAAAGCTCTATTGGGGATTGGGCTTTCTGTTGCTGTTCGGGGCCTTGTCTTCGCCGGTCACATCAAAGGGCGTGAACATCTTTTTGTCGCTGGGCAATCTGACCGACGTGCTGCGTCAGGTGTCGGTGACTGGCATCGTTGCCGTTGGCATGACGCTTGTTATCCTGATCGCGGGGATCGACCTTTCAGTCGGCTCTATCCTGGCGCTGGGCACAGTGATTTGCGCCATGCTGCTGACGCAGGAAGGCTGGACCACGGCCAGTTACATCGGAGTGCCCGCTGTCGGTGCCGTTGTCTTCATCTGCAGCTGGGCGGCGATATGCGTTGTTCGGGGCTTCGCTCGGGGCAATTCCTCAAAGCGCGGATCGCACGCCAGCCCGGCCATGACGGTACTCTTCGCCTTGCTTTGCGCCGGTGCTGCAACAGGTTTGATGATCTGGCTGTCCGCGCAAGTGCCGGCCAAGTTCGGCGTCATTGCGGTTTTGTTCACGGTGCCCTGTGTCTGCGCGCTGTTTGGCGCGTTGAATGGTGCTTTGATCGTTTATGGCCGCCTGCAACCCTTTATCGTGACCCTTGCGATGATGGTGGGGGCGCTTGGGCTTGCCCGTCTGATTGCAGGGCAGGATACGGCGGTCTATCCCGTCTACACAGGCACCAACGCCACCGAGAGTTTCGAGGCGCTGCGGATGCTGCTGTGGGGCGTCATTCCAGTTCCTGGACTGTTCTTCCTGTCGGTCCTTGCGATCTTTTACGCCCTGACCCGGTTCACCACCTATGGCGCCTATCTTTTGGCCATCGGCGGCAATGAACAGGCGTCGCGGCTGGCAGGCATTAACGTCAACCGGATCAAGATCGCCACCTATACCATCTCCAGCGCCTTGGCAGGGCTGGCCGGTATTCTTTACGTCGCCCAGTTCCGGCAGGGCAAACCGGATGCGGGCATGGGGCTGGAACTGGATGCCATCGCTGCCGTGGTGATCGGCGGCACCAGCCTGATGGGCGGCAGGGGATCGGTGATCGGCACCATGGTGGGCGTTCTGATCTTTGGCTTTCTGGGCAACATCCTGCAACTGAACAACATCGACAGCAATTCTCAACTGGTCCTGAAGGGCGCGATCATCATCGCCGCCGTGCTGCTTCAGGAAGGTCAGTTGGGCGTGATCTTTTCAAAACTTAGGAAAGCCTAGGTCAGAAAGGAAAGGAAGCTCTGGCCCCGGATTGTGGAAGGTCGCGGGACCAGAGCGAACAAGAACAGGCACATCAGTGCCATTCATTGAACAAGGAGACTGTTATGAACAGACGGAAATTTGGCAAGGGGCTTTCCTTGCTTTCAGCGGTCGTTGTTGTCGGCATGCCGATGGCGGCGATGGCGGAAGATCCGACCTACACGATCGGCTTTTCGCAGGTCACCACGGTGGAGCCATGGCGTGTGCAGTTCAACAAGGACCTTCGGGCCGAAGCGGACCTGCATCCCAATGTGACGCTGCTGATGGCCGACGCGAACGACCGCACCGAAGAACAGGTCGCGCAAGTTGAGAACTTCATCCAGCAAGGCGTTGATGCGATCCTGATTTCGCCCAAAGAGGCGGCAGGTCTGACGGGCGTGGTTGAAAAAGCCACCGACGCGGGCATCCCGGTCTTCGTGTTGGACCGGAACGTCGAGACTGACAAGTTCGTCCAGTGGGTCGGCGGCGACAACAAGCTGATCGGCGAGGCGGCAGGCGCCTTCATTCTGGAATCGCTTGGCGGTGCAGGCAAGGCGAGCGGCAACATCGTCGAGATTTATGGCGGTCTGGGCATCCAGGCGACGTTTGACCGCTCAGACCCCGTCCATGCCGCTGTTGCCAACGAGCCGGGCGTCAAGTTTCTGCTTGATCGCCAGTCAGGGGATTGGAAACAGGACCAGGCCTATGACATCATGGCCACGGCCCTGCGCAACTATGAGGATATTGATGTGGTCTACGGCCACAACGACCCAATGGCGTACGGCGCCTATCTGGCCGCAAAGGATGCCGGTCGCGAGAAGGACATGATCTTTGTCGGCGTTGACGGTCTGCCGGATGAGGGCGTGATGTGGGTTGCCAATGGCGAACTTGCGGCGACGTTCCTGTATCCCACTCCGGGGGCCGAAGGCTTGCGGCAGGCGCTGAAATTCCTCGGCGGTGAGACGGTCGAGAAATCTGTCGTTCTGGGGACCGAGACCATTACCAAAGCCAATGCCGACGAAATTCTCGTCCGCAACGGGCTGAAGTAACATGGCTTGGATTGGGTCAAACCGAAGACACTCCCCTCAGGTTTGATCCAGGACGCAAGGGCCACAAAACAGCCCTTGCGTCTTTTGATGTTTGGCGAAACATCACGTTAAAGTTGCCCCGACGACCCCTTTGAAGACGCGAATAATGAGACTATGGCACCCAATCACCTGACCAAGCTGCAGAAATATTCAGCACCAGCGCTGGAAAAGGGCCTTGATATTCTTGAGCTGCTGTCGCTTGCGGCCACCGAGATGTCTTTGTCGCAAATCGCGGCAGGGGTAGGCCGGTCGAAGAATGAGATTTTCCGGATGATGATTGTTCTGGAAGAACGCCAGTTCATCGGCCGCAGTGCGGGCGATTATTACGACCTGACCGACCGTCTTTCGGTCCTGGGTGCCAGCCGGTCCAGACATAACCGCCTTGCCGAAGTGGCCATGCCAGTGTTGTCGGGCCTGACAGAAAAGACGTCTTTCTCTTGTCACCTCTCGGTCTTGCAAAACGACGGTGTTCTGGTTGTCGCGCAGGCCGAAGCCGCCAAGGGCTATTCCATTTCCGTGCAGGTCGGCCACCGCAGCCCGGGGGCCGAAAGCTCCGCCGGGGTCTGCATGGTGGCGGCG
>JANNBG010000714.1:0-1792 GCA_031385205.1 Rhodobacterales bacterium | reverse complement strand
ATGGCGGCGGCAAAGGCGGCTGAGGCGCATGTGTTTATCGAGGGCATGCAGGACCACACGGGGCGGCGTGGGTATGATGCGTTTCTGGGGGAACGGGGTGTAAAGCTGTCAGGCGGGCAGCGGCAACGGATTGCGCTGGCGCGGGCATTTCTGAAGGACGCGCCGATTTTGGTGCTGGATGAGGCGACGAGTGCCTTGGACAGCGAAGTGGAGGCGCATATTCAGGGGGCGCTTACCCGTGTGATGCAGGGCAAGACAGTGCTGGCGATTGCGCACCGCCTGTCGACGATTGCGGCGATGGACCGGATTGTGGTGCTGGATGACGGGCGAATTGTGGAGGAAGGCAATCATGCGGAATTGCTGCTGCTGAATGGGCTGTATGCGCGCTATTGGAACCGCCAATCGGGCGGGTTTATCGGGGTGGACGAAAGGCAGGCGGCAGAGTGAGGCTGACGATTGACCGGCTGGGGCACCTTGGTGACGGGGTGGCGGGCCGCGTGTATGTGCCGCAGATGTTGCCGGGTGAGGTGGTTGAGGGCGCGCTGGTTGGCGATGTGCTGACGGGCGCGCGGATTGTAACGCCTTCAGTGGACCGGGTCCGCCCGCCTTGCGCACATGCGCGGACGTGCGGGGGCTGCATGATGCAGCACGCGTCGGATGGGTTTGTGGCGACGTGGAAACAGGGGATTGTCCTGGGGGCGCTGGCAGGGCAGGGGCTGGCAGCGCCTTTCCGGGCGATTGTGACATCACCCGCGCAATCGCGGCGCAGGGCAACTTTGGCGGGCAGGAAGACCAACGGCGGGGCGCTGATTGGGTTTCATGCGCGGGGGTCGGATATGTTGATCCCAGTGCCGCACTGCCAGTTGCTGGTGCCGGAAATCATCGCGGCGTTTGGGGCGTTGGAGGCTTTGACGAAGGCGGGCGGGTCGCGGTCGGCGGAACTGGCGCTGACGATCACGCACAGCACGGCGGGTGCGGATGTGAGTGTTATGGGTGGCAAACCGCTGGATGCAGGGTTGATCATGGACCTTGCGCGGATTGCGGAAACGTACGGTTTGTCGCGCCTGACATGGGATGGTGAGGTGGTGGCGTTGCGCACAGCGCCCGTGCAGCGGTTTGGCCGGGTGGTTGTGGTGCCACCAGCGGGGGCATTCCTGCAGGCGACGCGTGAAGGGGAGCGGGCACTCCTGGGAGCGGTGATTGCGGCAGTGGGGTCTGCGGGGCGGATTGCGGATTTGTTTGCCGGGGTGGGGACATTTGCCCTGCCGTTGACGGAGCGTGCGGATGTGCTGGCGGTGGAAGGTGACGCAGCGATGACAGCGGCGATGGAAAAGGGCTGGCGGGCGGCGGAGGGGTTGAAACGGCTGGTGGTGATGGCGCGCGATCTGTTTCGCAGGCCGCTGGAGCCGGATGAATTGGCGGGGTTTGACGCGGTGGTGATTGACCCGCCACGCGCGGGGGCGGAGGCGCAGGTGGCGTGTCTGGCGCGGGCTTCGGTGCCGGTTATTGCGATGGTATCGTGCAACCCGGTGACGTTCGCGCGGGATGCAAAGGTGCTGGTGCAGGCGGGGTACAAGATCGACTGGGTGCAGGTGGTGGATCAGTTCCGCTGGTCCGCACATGTCGAATTGGTGGCACGCCTCTCGCGACCGTGATGGCTGCAACTGGGCACTGGCGAAAGGCTGCGATTTTGTCTATGTGGCTTGGAAAAACAAGCTGGGGCAGTTGGGCAATGGGTTTTGTGCGGGTCTTGATGGTAATGCTGGCAGGGGTAGTGCTGGCGTCCTGCGGG
>JANNBG010000701.1:0-4695 GCA_031385205.1 Rhodobacterales bacterium | reverse complement strand
ATGCTGGTGCTGGTGCCCATTGTGGTGCCGGGGATTGCGGTGGTGCTGGGGCTGCAGGGGGTGTTCATTGGGCTGGGGCTGACAGGGACGCTTGTGGGGGTGGTGCTGGTGCATCTGATGCCGGTGTTGCCCTATGTGATTTTGGTGATCGCGGGGATTTTCGCGAACTTTGACAAGGGGTTGGAGGATCAGGCGCGCACATTGGGGGCGTCAGTATGGCGGGTGCAGTGGCATGTGACGTTGCCTGCGATTGCGCCGGGGGTGATGGTGGGGGCGGTGTTCGCGTTTCTGATCTCGTCGGGGCAATACATCCTGACGCTGGTGATCGGTGGCGGGCGGGTGGAGACGTTGCCACTGCTGCTGTTCAGCTTTGCATCAGCGGGGCGCAACGATATCGCGGGGGCGATTGGGGTGATTTACGTGCTGCCGGGGGTGGTGCTGATGGGATTTGCGGCGCGCCGGGTGACGGGGCGCGGGGCGTGGATGGTATGACGGTATCGGTGCAGGATGTGCGACTGGCGTATGGGGGCGTGGCGGCGCTGGACGGGGTTGATCTGACGCTGGCGGAAGGGGCGTTGACGACGCTGGTGGGGCCATCGGGGTGTGGGAAGTCGACGTTGCTGCGGGTAATTGCGGGGGTGTTGGAGCCTGACAGCGGCAGGGTGGCAATTGGCAGCGTTGATATGGCGGGGGTGCAGCCCGAGGCGCGGGGGGCGGTGATGGTGGCGCAGGGGGGGCTGCTGTTTCCGCATATTACGGTGGCGCAGAACGTGGGGTTCGGGCTGCGGATGCGGGGGATTACAGATGCGGCGCGGGTCGAGGCGGCGTTGGGGCAGGTGCAACTGGCGGGGTTTGGGGGGCGAAAGCCTGCGGGTTTGTCAGGCGGGCAGGCGCAACGGGTAGCACTGGCGCGGGCGTTGGTGGTGCGGCCACGGGTGTTGCTGCTGGATGAGCCATTGTCATCGCTGGACGCGCATTTGCGGGGCGAGATGCAGATGTTGATCCGGGAGTTGCAACGGGAAACCGGGATTACGACGCTGCTGGTGACGCATGACCGGGCGGAGGCTGCGGCGCTGGGGGATTTCATGGCGGTGATGTTGGCGGGACGTGTGAGCCAAATGGACGTGCCGGAGGTGGTGTATGGGCAACCTGTGGATATGGCGGTGGCGCGGTTTCTGGGAGCGGAGAATTTCGTGACGGGGGTTGTGGTTGAGGGGCGGTTTGAATGTGCGCTGGGGACTTTGGCCGTGCCTGCGGGTGCGCAGGGTGCGCGGACGGTGACGTTCCGGCCTGAGGCGGTGCAGGTGGGCATGGGCGAGAACACGTTTGTGGGGCGGGTGGTGACGCGCAGCTTTATGGGGGCGCAGGTGCGGTTAGGGGTGGATGTGGCGGGGCAGCGGGTAGTGGGCTTGGTGCCACCGTTGCAGGCGGAGGGGATTTCGGTGGGTGACAGCGTTACCCTGCATGTGCCACCGCGCGCGTTGTGGGTGCTGCCTGCGTGACGGAGGGCCAGCGGATCAGTAGAATGGCGGGGTTGAGGTTGGGGTGCCTGGTGCAGGTGGGGGCCAAGTCTGAAAGGGCGCAGCGCAGGATGCGTACATTGGGGGTTTGGGCTTTGCTGACGATTTCGACCATGGCGCAGGCGGGCCAGCCAGCGGCGAGAAGGGCGTCGGTGATGCTGCCTGATTGGGCGACACCCATGTAAAGCGCGAGGGTGGTGCCGGGTTTGGCCTGCGCATAGGTGGGGGACTCGCCGTCGCGTTTGTGGCCGGTGGCGAGGATGAGGGTATCGGTTTTCCCGCGTTCGGTGAGGAATGAGCCTGCGGATGCGGCGGCGGCGCAGGCGGCGGTGACGCCGGGGATGATGTCCCATGCGATGCCTGCGGCGTCCAGCGCGGCGGCCTCTTCGGCACCACGGCCAAAGACACCGGGATCACCGCATTTGAGGCGGACGACGCGGTGTGTGCGGCCTGCGGTGACGAGGGCGGCGTTGATGGCGTCTTGGGGCATGGCGTGGCAGCCGGGGGCTTTGCCGACGTAGATGTGCTGGGCCTTTGGGGCATAGGCCAGCAGGGCGGGGTCGGCGAGGCGGTCATAAAAGATGATGTCGGCGTTTTGCAGGCGTTGCAGGCCGCGCAAAGTGAGCAGATCGGCAGCACCGGGGCCCGCGCCGAGGAGGGTGACGTGGCCGTTGTGCGGAGTGGGTCTGGAGGCGCAGGTTTCGCGGAAGGCTTGAAAGGACAGGATCAGGCGGTCGAGCCATGCGGGACGGAAGATGGGGTCTGGGGCGATCATTCGGCGGCCTCGGGCAAGCAGAATTTGGAGATGAGGCTGGACAGTTCAGGGCGGCAGGAGCCGCAGGAGGTGCCTGCACCCAAGGCGTCGCCGAGGGCTTGGATGGTGAAGGCGCGGCCGGTTTCGATGGCCATGCGGATGGTGTTGAGACCGACGTTGAGGCAGGCACAGATGGTGGGGCCGGGGTCGGGTTGGCCCAGCCCCGGTTGGCCTGCAAGAACCATGGCGGGGTGATCGGCTCCCAGCCGGGCGGCGACATGGTCACGGGCGAGGGCGACGGGTTCAGGTGCGGCAAAGAGGGCAGCGATGAGGTGGCCGTTTTCATGGAAAGCGATGCGGGCGAGGCCGCGTTTGCGGTCGATGACGGTGGCGGTTTCGGAGTTGGGCAGGTGGAAGAGGTCACGGGCGTAGTGGACCCAATCGAGGGGGATGGCGTCACCGGCAAGTTCCATGCGCCAGCCTTGGGGGGTGCGGGATTTGGCCCAGTAGGACAGGTTTTGCGGGGTTGTGTCGTGCTGCGATACGGCAAAGCCATACCATGCGGCGTGGTGTTTGCGGATGGAGACGTTTGCACCCTTGAGGTCGGGCTGGCCAGAGATGGGGTCCACCGTGCCGGGGATCAGGTTGCCTACGCGGGCTGATGGGGCTGTCTCAGTGGTCCAGTGCATGGGGGCGAAGGGGTGGCCGGGGGGCACGGTGTCGGTGATGCGGACGCGCAGGGTGGCGCTGCCGTGGGGGTTTGACAGTGTCACCAAATCGGCAAGGTGGATGTTCAGATGGGCGGCGTCCTGGGGGTGCAGTTCAAGGACAGGTTCTGACAGGTGCTGCGACAGGCGGGGGGATTTGGCGGTGCGGGTCATGGTATGCCATTGGTCGCGGATGCGGCCTGTGTTGAGGCGGTAAGTGCCGGGGGTTTGGGCGGGCATGCGGGGGGTGATGGGCAGCATGCGGGCTTTGCCGTCCGGCGTGTGGTAATTGCCCGTGGCGAAGAAACGGCCACCTTTTTGGCGGGCATTCTGGGGCCATGTGAAGGGTTTCATCTCGTCATAGGCGGCGTCGGTGAGGCTGGCATAGTCGGAGATGTCAAAGTCGCTGCCAAGGGTGCCCGCAACCCCGGACAGGGCGGCGTATTCGCGGAAGATATCGGCGGGGGTGTCCCATGCGAAGCCGTGGAAGCCCATTGACGTGGCGACGTCGGCGAGCATGCGCCAGTCGTCGCGGGCGTTGCCGGGGGTGGGCAGAAAGGCGCGTTGGCGGCTGATGCTGCGGTCGGAATTGGTGACGGTGCCGCTTTTCTCGCCCCATGCGGTGGCGGGGAGGAGAACGTGGGCAAGTTTAGCGGTATCGGTATCGGCGGTGATGTCGCTGACCACGACGAAGGGGCATTGGGCGAGGGCGGCTTTGACAGCATCGGCATCGGGCATGCTGACTACGGGGTTGGTGTGAATGATCCAGACGGCCTTGATCTGGCCAGAGGCGACGGCACGGAACATGTCGACGGCTTTGAGGCCGGGTTTATCGGTGATGTGCGGGCTGGCCCAGAAGGTCTGGACGGCGGCGCGGTGGGTGGGGTTTTCCAGTTCCAGATGGCAGGCAAGCATGTTGGCCAATCCGCCCACCTCGCGCCCGCCCATGGCGTTGGGTTGGCCGGTGACGGAGAATGGCCCCATGCCGGGGCGACCAATGCGGCCGGTGGCGAGGTGGCAGTTGAGGATGGCGTTGACCTTGTCGGTGCCGGAGTCCGATTGGTTGATGCCCTGGGAATAGACGGTGACTGTTCTCTCGGTGGCGGCCCAGAGGTCGCAGAAGTCTTTTAGCTGATGTTCGGGCAGGCCGGTCAGGGCAGGATCGCTGGCACGGGCGGCGGTCATGGCGGCATCAAAGCCGGTGACATGGGCGGGGGCGGTGCCGCCGATGCTTGCCAGGACGGCGTTGAATAATGCGGCGTCGGAACCGGGGGCGATAGCCAGATGCATGTCGGCAATTTCGCAGGTGGCAGTGCGGCGGGGGTCGATGACGACGATTTTCATTTCGGGGCGGGTGGCTTTGGCGGCGGCGAGGCGTTGGTAGAGCACGGGATGGCACCATGCGAGGTTGGAGCCCGTCAGGACCACCAGATCGGCGAGATCAAAGTCTTCATACAGGCCGGGGACGGTATCGGTGCCAAAGGCGCGGCGGTGGCCGGCAACGCTGCTGGCCATGCAAAGGCGGGAGTTGGTGTCGATGTTGGCGGTGCCGATGAAGCCCTTCATCAGCTTGTTGGCGACATAGTAATCCTCGGTCAGCATTTGACCGGAGACGTAGAAGGCGACGGAATCGGGGCCATGGTCGGCGATGGTTTTGGCGAAGCGTTTGGCGACAAGGCCGAGGGCATCGGCCATGCTGACGGTCTGGCCAAAG
>JANNBG010000697.1:0-2966 GCA_031385205.1 Rhodobacterales bacterium | reverse complement strand
CCCGCCGCCATCACCGCATCCCAAATGCGCGGTGTATCCGCCAGCCGCGAATGAATCTCCCAGCCCAGTTCCCCCGCGAAACTGACCCGGAACAGAGAAACCTCCGCCCCTGCAATTGTCGCCGTTTGCCAGGTCAGCCAGCCCTTGGTCAGGTCAGCATCCGTCACCTGTGCCAGCACATCGCGGCTGCGCGGCCCCGTCAAAATCTGGCATGACCACGCCTCCGTCCCTTCCGTCAGCACCAACCCATCATCCAGATGCCGCCGCAGCCAATCCCCGTCATGCCCCTGCGCCGTCGCCGCCGTGATGAGCAAGACCTCATCCTCGGCCAACCGTGCGACCGACATCTCGGTCACAATCCGCCCTTGTGCGTCCGCGAAATACGCCAGCCCCAGCCGCCCCACGGGTGGCACCTTCCCCGTAATCTGCCGCGCCAGCCAGTCCACAACCCCCGCCCCGGTCACCCGAAACCGCGAAAATCCCGGCAAATCGAGTATCCCGCAGGCATCCCTGACCGCAGCGCATTCCGCTGCAACTGCCCCGAACCACGGCCCCTGACGGTCCCATGTCTGCTGGCCTGCCTCGCTCACATCATCGCCTGCGCGCGCATACCACAACGCCCGCTCCCAGCCGTTATACGCCCCAAACTGCGCCCCTAACGCCTGCACACGCCCATGCACCGCCGACAGTTTCTTATCCCGCCCTTCCGGCCATGCGTGATGCGGGAAATGCATGGCATATTCATGCCCATACACCTCCATCCCCTTTTTCACGCAGTAATCCTGATCCTCAAACCCGGTAAACCGGCGCGGATCGCAGGACCACATATCCCACTCCGTGGCCCCCTCGGTCACCCATTCCGCCAGCACCTTGCCCGCCCCCCCCGCCTGACAAATGCCAAAGGTGAACACACAGGCCTCAAACGCATTCGGCACCCCCGGCATCGGCCCGATCAGCGGGTTGCCGTCCGGCGTATACGGGATCGGCCCGTTGATGACCTTCGTCAGTGCCGCCTTTTCCAGCAAGGGAACCCGGGCCATCGCATCGGCGATGTACCATTCCAACCGCTCCAGATCATCCGGGAACAACTGGAAACTGAAATCTTCCGGGAACGGGTCGTCCTTGGCCACCCAATGCGCTTTGCAGTTGCGCTCATAGGGCCCAAGGTTGAACCCCATCTTTTCCTGCCGCAGATAGTACGACGAATCCACATCCCGCAGCAGCGGCAGCTTATGCCCCGAAGACGCTGACCAAGCCGCAATCTCCGGGATCGTGTCAAACAGCATATACTGATGGCTCATCACCATCATCGGCAGATCGCGCCCAAACCACTTGCCCACTTCGCGTGCATAATACCCCGCCGCGTTCACCACATACTGACAGCGGATATCCCCCTTCGGCGTGTTGATGACCCAGTCGTCCCCCTCACGCCGCGCCCCCGTCGCCGGACAAAACCGTTCAATATGCGCCCCCATTTGGCGCGCACCCTTGGCCAGCGCCTGCGTCAGTTGTGCCGGGTCGATATCGCCGTCATTCGGGTCATACAAAGCCCCTGCCAGATCGTGCGTTTCCACAAACGGATACCGCGCCTTGATCTCGGATACCCCCAGCACCTCAAGATCCATCCCCTGATACCGCCCCATCCCCGCGACGCGTTGAAACTCCTGCAGACGTTCCTTTGAATGCCCCAGCCGCACTGACCCCGTCACATGGTAATTCATCGGGTAATCAACTTCGGCCCCCAGCCGCTGGTACAACTGCGCCGAATAGCGCTGCATGTTCATGATCGACCAAGACGATGAAAACGTCGGCACATTGCCCGCCGCATGCCAGGTGCTGCCCGCCGTCAGTTCGTTCTTTTCCAACAGAACGCAGTCTGTCCAGCCCGCCTTGGCCAGATGATACAGGCACGATGCCCCCACCGCCCCGCCACCGATAATCACCACCCGAGCCTGTGTAGGAAACGCCATGAAACCCTCCGCTTGGCGCGTACTATCGTCGCCCAGCAACGCGCTATCAATCGCCCCGCCACGATGCTATTGATCGGAAAATCCGATCAGGAACCCGCCATGCAGATCGAGCTACTTGAAACCTTCCTCGACCTCGCCCAAACCCGCAGCTTCAACCGCACCGCAGACCGCATGGGCCTGACCCAGTCCACTGTCTCCGGCCGTGTCACAGCCCTTGAATCCGCCGTCGGTGCCCGTCTTTTCACCCGCTCCCGCGCTGGCACCGATCTGACCGCCGAAGGCATCAAATTCGAACCCCTCGCCCGGTCTTTGCGTCATGATTGGGCCGAAGGCATCCGCCATGTCCAGGGTGCCATGAAACCCACCCTGCGCATCGGCATCCAGAATGACCTTGCCGCCAGCAGTATCGGCACCCTTGTCGCTGCCTTCCGCACCGGCCTGCCGCAATCCGCCTTTTATGTGGAACCCGATTACAGCAACCAGATGTGCGCCGATGTGACCTCGGGTGCCCTCGATTTCGCCATCATGTTCACGCCCCACCCCCACCCCTATCTGCACTTTACCTCAGCAGGCGAGGTGACCTACCGCATGGTCAGCTCTGATACCGATTGCGTGGCAGACCTGACCCCGGATCGCTACATCTTTACCCATTTCTCCGCCGCCTTTACCACCGCCCATCGCGCCGCCCTGCCCGCCATGGCCAGCGCACCCTTGTCTGTCGGGCAAAGTGCGACGGTCGAGGCGTTGCTGCTGGCCATGGGCGGCACCGCTTATGTGCTGTCAGATGCCGCCACACGGCTGGTCGCCACAGGCCGCTTTCAAAATGTCGGCGATGCACTTGTCATGCCCCAACCCGTCTACACCGCCACCCACCTGCGCAACCGCACGTCGCCCACGCACCGCAGCCTCACCCGCATCGCAACAGGCGCATTCGCGTAGAGCGGTCTTCAGCCCGCCACCAAATTTGTTCGAACAAATTTGCAAAAATCTTCGAAG
>JANNBG010000651.1:0-1938 GCA_031385205.1 Rhodobacterales bacterium | reverse complement strand
GCGGCGCAAAGCGGCGATGACACGCTTTATGGCGGGGCAGGCAGCGATTCACTGTTTGGCGGCGATGGAGATGATTTGCTGGATGGTGGGGCGGGTGCCGATCTGCTGAACGGCATCAGCGGCACAGATCGCGTCACCTATGCATCGGCCACTGCCGCCGTGCGCGCCGGGTTGACAACGGCGACGGTTGGCACAGGTGATGCTGCCGGTGACACGTTCACCGCGATCATGGGTCTGATCGGATCGGCCTTCAACGACACCTTGGTGGGTGACACAGGCAACAACGCGTTGACCGGAAGTGCCGGGCTCGACAGTCTGTCGGGTGGTGACGGAATCGACAGCCTTTACGGTGGCCTGGGCAATGACACGCTTCTTGGCGACGTTGGGAATGACGTGCTGGATGGTGGCGCTGGGGCTGACCAGTTCTTTGGCGGCACGGGCGATGACCGGGTCACCTATGCATCAGCGACGGCTGCGGTACGGGTTGATCTGACAACCCCGGCAAACAACACCGGCGACGCCGCAGGCGATACATACAGCGGCATCGAAAGCCTGACAGGGTCCGATTTCAACGACACGTTGCTGGGGAATGCGACGGCCAATGTGCTAAGTGGCGGTAGCGGTCTGGACAGCCTGAGCGGCAGTGCGGGACTGGACAGCCTCTACGGCGGAAGCGGAGCAGATACTCTTCTTGGCGGTGATGGCGATGACATCCTCGACGGTGGTGCAGGCGCAGATCAGTTCAACGGTGGCACAGGTATCGACCGCGTAAGCTACGCGTCCGCAACAGGTGCTGTCCTCGCAAACCTGGAAGCGGCGTCCAACAACACCGGTGATGCGATCGGCGATGGTTACATCGGTATCCAGAACCTGATGGGGTCGGATTTCAACGACAGCCTGCGCGGCGATACGGCCCACAACATGTTGTTCGGCGGATCGGGTGCTGACGACCTCGCAGGTGGTGCTGGGCAGGACAGCCTTTATGGTGGCGATGGCAACGATACGCTTTACGGCCAATCGGGGGATGACACCTTGTCCGGTGGCAATGGCGCAGACACGTTCCAGTTTGCAATGGGCTCGGAGCAAGAGCGCATCAGCGATTTTGCGGACAATATGGATCGCATCGAGCTCTTTGGCATCGGCGGCATTACGAACCATAATCAAGCAATGAATGCAGCCACTCAGGTCAACGGCGATGTGAAGTTCGACTTCGGCGGCGGTAACATCCTGTGGGTCATCGGCATCACCAAGGCTGCACTGGATGATGATGTCTTTGTGACAATATAGGGGGGTACGGAACCTTCCACCCTCATCTCCCCCAATTGAGATTGGTCACTTGGGGGAGATGGAGGTCCAGGTGGAGAAGGTTCGACCCCAGTCGCGTTTCCTCCGCCACTTGCCCTCGCGAAAGCGTTCTCCCGATCCGGCTGCTGCCGGAATTTCCCGTTGTTTTCGAGGGTTATGCGGGAAGGGCTGAGCACTGCCACGGGTGGTGATGGGCGTGAAAGTGGTCTCTCTGGGGTCGTATTCTCCAAAGCTGATGACTGCGCGGATTTGGTGTTTAGGTTTAAGTGGTGGTTTTTGAATGGGTATTTTCTAAGCAGTAAAGGGCGAGTTGGCGTTTCCGTTTGGTTAGGCGTGGGGGGCTGAGATCGAAACTTGTGTGTGCCGAAGGTGCATAGTCGTTGAGGGCGTTAGTACTATTGGATCAGGGAGTGTTCCCGCGTGATCGCCGGGACGCAGCACGCCAGTTTGAACGTGATGGGAAAGACGCTGAAGCTGCGTTTGAAAGTGGTGGGCGGGTAGGGAGGTGACCTGTCCCCCGGAAGTTCCCCCGATCTGATGGAGAGTCTGCCCAACGCTGAAGGAGCAGACGAATGAGGAAAAGCCGTTTTACTGATGCGCAGATAATCGGGATGATCAAAGAGCAGGAGGCTG
>JANNBG010000643.1:0-5541 GCA_031385205.1 Rhodobacterales bacterium | reverse complement strand
CCCTGCCCCATCAACCATGGGTTTGTTCCAGAACAGGGTCTTGCCTTGCGCAAAGGCGGTGCCCAGACTGCCCGCCGCAAACTGCCAGCGCGCCTGATTGCTGTTCAGAAAGGCGCATTCCAGATGCCCGCCAATCCCATCAGGCCGGCTGCCCACGGGCGGCGCTGACACCACGCCGGTATCCGGCCCCCATGCCGCCACCAGCGTGGCAAGGTAATCGGGTGGCAGCAGCAGGTTGCTGTCGGTCATGCAGACCCAGTCATGCGTGGCGGCCTGCCAGCCCTTCCACAGGTTGTTCAGTTTCGGGTTCCCCGTGCGTGCCACCTGCCCCACCAACAGCTGCGCGCGGCGGTCCGGGTGGGCCGCCATCAGCCGCTGCACCAATGGCACGGCGGCATCGCTGGCACTGGGCGCGCAAAAGATGATCTCGTAATCGGGATAATCCTGCACAAAGCTGCTTTCCAGTGTTTCCACATCAAATGCATCCACCCCGCACACCGGGCGCAGCAGGGTGATGGGCGGCGTACCGATGATGCCGCGCCCCACGGGCGGGGTATGCAGACGCCACAGATACAGCCCCACCGTAGCCAGATGTGTGCCCAGCAAGACGAGTGCGGCAAGCAAAAAGAACATCCCGATCATCCTGCACCCATTGCGTTCTGCCCCAGAACGGGCCGCGCGCCAGACAGTTGCCCAGACTGTTGCCCAGACTGTTGCACAGCGGGCATGACTGCCTGCAGCAAGGCCAGTTTACCCGAAAAATCTTCGGCCAGGGCCATGAAATTATCCAGCCAATCGCCGCAGTTGGCATAGATGTGCCCGTGCCGGTTGTGCAGCGCGGGCAAATGGAAATGCCCGCAGATCACCCCGTCAAGGCCCGCATTGCGTGCCAGTTGCACCAACTGGCCCTCGTGTTTGCCCTGCCGATACAGCCGCGCGTTCAGTGCCCGCATCAGGCCCGGCATGACGCCGGGGGTGGTCAGCCCTGCCCAGTTTGCCAACGCCGCGATGCCATGATCGACGCGCCGCAAGACCTGATCCGCCGCCATGCCGATGCGTTCCAGCCAACGCTGCTGAAACGGCCCGAAGTCTGCGGAATCGCCATGCAGCACCAGATAGCGCCGCCCATCCGCCGCCAGATGCACAGCGCTTTGTACGGGGGCGGTTTGCAGGCGCATCTGGGGTGGAACAGTCCCATGCGGGTCATGATTGCCCTGCACAAAGACCACCATGGCCCCAGCCAGCACCCGCATCCGCAGATGGTCGATCACGCCTTGCTGGTCATCGCCCCATGTGGTGCCAAAGGGCAGGGACAGGTCCAGAATATCGCCGACAAGGTAATAGGCGTCGGCCCGGTGGGCCTGCAGGAAGGCGAGCACCAGATCGGCGCGGCTGCCGGCATTGCCAAGATGCAGGTCAGACAGGAACAGCGTGCGCAGGCGCACGGGCGATGGGGATGTGGGCGCAAGCAACATAGACTCTCCACAGGTGGTTGGCGCTGCGTCGCAGCATACCTTGCGTTGATGTCAGTTCCTTAACGGTGCATGCAGGCAATTCCGTCGCTGCATGCACCACAGACGGAACGCATCCTGTGGCGGTCAGGTTCCCCGTGCGTCAGGCTGTGATTGCCCGCGCGCCGGGGCGGCTCATATAGGCCACGATCGCGATGATGGCCGTCAGGAACAAGCCACTGGTCACAATCGTGCCCAGCCCCAGCCCGCCATATTCCGCCGGTTGTGACAGCAAATCGCCAAACGACGCACCCAAGGGCCGCGTCAGAATGTAGACCAGCCAGAACCCAAGGATCGGATCGAGGCCCAGAAAGAAATAACCCAGCGTCAGCGACGTGATAATCAGCCCGAACAGCACACCCGTGGCCATGTACCCCAGCGCGTAATGTTCCGCCACCAGATCACCCGCCGCAGTGCCAAGCGCAAAGGTGAACAGGATCGCCAGCCAATAAAACGCCTCACGCTTTGTCGTGAACACTTCGTGGATCGACAGCGTGCGTTCGCTGGCATACCAGACGGCAAAGGTCACCATCAGCGCCAGTGAAAAGAAGATCGTCGTCGTGGTCAGTGCGACGCCAAAGTTATCGACAAGGTTGTCGGTGACCAAGGTGCCCACGATGCTGACCAGCACCACGGCCAGCCAATAGGCCCACGGCACATAGCGTTTCTGCGCGAATTGCAGCACGAGCGCCACAATCAGCACACCTGCCATGATAAGCGATGTGGCCGTCAGGCCCAGGCCCAGGTTGACGGCCAGATAGTCAGCCGCCGTTTCGCCCATGGTGACAGCCAGCAGTTTGATGAACCAAAAGTCGATGGTGACCTCTGGTACGCGGTTCGGAGTGGTGGAAAAGGATGTCATTGTCAGCGTCCTGTCTAAGGGAGGTTATTTGGTGATGATCGCCAGCGCCTGAGCCGAAAACCCATCCGCCCGCGTGTCATCATCGGCATTGCAGCGTTCTGTGGCGCGTGTTTGCAGGTCTGCCACGGACGCCGCATCCGCCGCCGCCAGCGTGGCCTTGGGCAAGGCATCACGCACCATACCGATCATCACCTCACACGGCAGCGCGTGGCCGGTGTCATCCGTCACGGCAATGCCGTTGACCAGTGTGGCAGCAACTGGTGCAGCCGCTGCACCGCCCGTCGGGTTTTCGAGCACGGCCCCAAGGGACGCCAGCGTCGCTGTTACTTCATCTGCAGCAGGCGTACCCGCGCGCAACGCGCCCAGTGCGGCATCGGCGGCATCATCCACGGTGCCCCATGCGGCAGGGTTCAACGGGCGCATCGTGCCTGCCGCATCATCCCATGCGGTTTCAAAGTCGGTGATGCGCACCTCTGCCTTGGTAAAATCACCCGTGGCGGCAATGCCCTGCACATCCGATATGATCGTTTTCATCGCGGTCAAATCACCCAGCGACACCACGGCCTCACCCGCCACGGCGGCTGTCGGGGCCAGATACATCATATACCCGGTAAAGCCCGCCACCGGCAGGGCAATCAGGGCTGTCGCCAAAAGGATCTGTTTCATCTTTATGTCTCCACGCTCGCGGAAGGCTCGGATTGGGCCGCCCTATCGGTACGGTGCCGGGATAGACCCCACGGCTAACCCGCATCTTTCGCGGGACTTACAGATTTGTATGCTGCAGGTGAACATCGTGTCAGGGTAAGGGCACAGTGCTGCAATATCTGCTGCCCACCCCGGAAAGACCGACATGCGCATTCTGATGATCGAAGACGACGCTTCTGTTTCCGCCTATGTCGCGCGTGGCCTGTCGGAAAATGGCCATGTCTGCGACGTGCTGGCCGACGGCAGTGATGGTTTGTTTCAGGCCACGCGGGAAAAGTACGATGTGGTCGTGGTGGACCGCATGTTGCCGGGGCTGGATGGCTTGTCCGTGGTGCGCGCCATGCGGGCGGCGGGTGTGCGCATCCCAGTGCTGTTTCTGACGGCGATTGGCGGCATCAATGACCGGGTCGAGGGGCTGGAGGCGGGCGGCGATGATTACCTGACCAAACCCTTTGCCTTTGCCGAACTGCTGGCCCGCGTGAATGCGCTGGCGCGCAGGCCGCCGGTGCAGGATGTGAAAACCACGCTGAAAGTGGCCGATCTGGAACTGGATATGCTGACCCGTCAGGCGCGGCGTGCAGGGCAGGCGATAGACCTGTTGCCCAAGGAATTCACTCTGCTGGAGGTGCTGATGCGCAATGCAGGCCGGGTGGTGACGCGCACCATGCTGCTGGAGCGTGTGTGGGATTTCCACTTTGATCCCAAGACATCGGTCGTGGAAACCCATATCAGCCGCCTGCGGGCAAAAATTGACAAACCGTTTGATATGCCCCTGCTGCACACCATCAAGAACGCCGGATATTCCCTGCATGCGCCCCGCTGATCTGCTGCGCCGCACGTCGTTTCGGCTGGCCTTTGGCATTGCCTTGTTCAGCCTTGGCGCCTTGGTGCTGGCCAGCGGGCTGGGCTATGCGCTGATGCGCCAGCAGTTGATGGCGCGGCAGGATGCCCGCGTGATCGAGATTTTTACGGCGCTGGAAGAGTTCAGCTTTCGTGCTGATGAACAGGATCTGGTCGAGGCGGTGCAAACCCGCATCACGGCCAGCCCGGACCGGTCCACCATCTATCTGCTGAAAGGGCGCGGCGGTGATGTACAGGCCTCCAACATCCCTGATGTGCCCCTGACCCCCGGCTGGTCAACGGTAGAGGCGGCCAGTTTTGGCATCGCCACCGACTATCCCTACCGGGTGTTTGCGGGCACGATGTCGGGGCATCTGGTGGTGGTGGGGCTGACCAATGCCGATCTGGATGATCTGGCCGAAATCGTCATGGCGTCTTTTGCCTGGGCAGCGCTGCTGGCACTGATTGCGGCGGGGGCTGCGGGGGCGGTGATTGCCACGCGGGTGCAGGTGCGGCTGACCGATGCGGAAACGGCACTGGGGCTGGTGGCCAAGGGCGATCTTGCGGCACGGTTGCCGATGACCGGGCGAGGCGATGATCTGGACCTGATGTCAACAGCGATCAACCAGACGCTGACACGCCTTGGCCATCTGGTCGAGGCGATGCGTCAGGTCAGCACGGATGTGGCGCATGATTTGCGCACGCCGTTAAACCGCCTGCGCATCCTTTTGGAAACGGCGGTGGGGCGGGCCGCTGCCGGGCAACCGGTGGCCGATGATCTGGCGGCCGCCTTGGGGGAGTGTGATACGATCAACGATACATTTTCCGCCCTGCTGCGCATCGCCCAGATTGAAGGGGGCGCGCGGCGTGAACGCTTTGCCCCGGTGGATCTGTCAGGCGTGCTGGCGGCCTTGGCCGAGGTCTATGCCGAGGTGGCGGAAGATGCGGGCATGACGCTGGTCTGTGCGGGGCCTGTGCCTGCGCTGGTGATGGGTGATGCGGAATTGCTGACCCAGATGTTCGCCAATCTGATTGAAAACGCCATCCGGCATTGCCCTGCGGGTACGGCGATTGCTTGCACCGTCATGGTGCAGGGCGCGCAGGTGGTGGCCGCAGTCACGGATAACGGCGCGGGCATCCCGGAGGGCGCGCGCGATCTGGTGTTGCGGCGGCTGTATCGGCTGGAACAAAGCCGCACGACGCCGGGGTCTGGTCTTGGCCTCAGTCTGGTCAAGGCGGTGGCGGACTTGCATGAGGCCGAGCTTACCTTGACGGATGCGGCACCGGGCCTGACAGTACGCCTGACATTTGCAAAGGTCACGCCATGACGCCGAAGTTGCCGCGTGGCATCTGGGTGCTGGGCATCGTCAGCCTGCTGATGGATGTGTCGTCTGAGATGATCCACAGCCTGCTGCCGCTGTATCTGGCGACCACACTGGGGGCCAGTGCCCTGATGATCGGGCTGATTGATGGTCTGGCCGAGGCAACGGCCCTGATCGTCAAGGTGTTTTCCGGCGTCATCAGTGATTGGGTCGGGCGGCGCAAGGGGCTGGCTGTGCTGGGCTATGGCCTTGGTGCGGCCACCAAACCACTGTTTGCCATGGCGACCGGCGTGGGGCTGGT
>JANNBG010000634.1:0-1510 GCA_031385205.1 Rhodobacterales bacterium | reverse complement strand
CCCTGCCCCCGGCAGGCGCGCCCCGTCATACTGATCGAACCAACCGCCGGATCAACCAAAGCCACGGGTCTTTGGTCGAGACGCCTTTGGCGTCAAGCAAGGCATTCACCACCCCCGGTTGCACCACTGTTCCCGCTACAGAAACAATCCCTACTTATCCCCAGCCATTCCACGCAACTCCCGCAACACCCCGCGAAAACCATTGCAAACCAACGCAATTTCGCAAAATTAACCCTGAATTGCTTGCGTAAGGGTGGGTTCATGTTCGGCAACTACGGCGTCCTGCGGCTCGCCTCGTCATATGCGCAATACGCAGCACAAGCGCTGATCGTCGCCATCGCCATAACTCTCGTCGCCGCCTGCGCCGCTGCCGGGTTCCACCTCATCGCATGGCCCGACCTTGCTCTGTCCTACAACGGCACGGCCCTGCCCCATGCCGGCATGTGGGCGCAAATCGCCCTCACCATCCTCTTCCTCCTCCTGTGCTTTTACCTGCCCGCCAATGCCCGCATGGCCCGCCTCGAACGCTCGCACCGGTCATTCCAATTGGGGATGGAGGATGTCGCCCGCGCCTACCGCATGGCCCATGCCGCCGACCGTGCCGGCGTCTTTGCCCTTTCTGCGGAATTCGATTCCATGCGCGCCCGGATGGATCACCTGCGCACCCACCCCGATCTTGCGCATCTCGAACCCGAACTGCTGCAAACCGCGTCGCAGATGAGCTATGAGACCCGCGACCTTGCCCGCGCCTATTCCGATGAACGCGTCAACCGCGCCAAGATGTTCCTCAAACAGCGGCAAGAAGAGGTGCAATCCCTCACCGACCGCCTCGCCATCGCCCGCCGCGTCTGCGATGACCTGCGCCGCTGGAACACTGACGTTGATGCCGACGAACGCGTGGCCCAAGTGCAACTGCGACGATTGGAGGCTGACCTGCGGGAAATATTGCCGACACTGGGGTTCGAGATGGAAGATAAACAGGACGCCAATGTCGTCGCCCTGCCAAAACCGTCAAAGTAACCCGCACCACCGCTTACCCCGCACAACGCAACAAAAAAGGCGGCCCCGCAGGACCGCCCCTTTCCTTGCAACGCCAACAGCTTATCCCGCTGTCGCCGCCTCTTTCTTTTTCGCCTCGGTATACACCAAAATCGGCTTGGCCCCCGAATGCACCGCCTCTTCCTTGACCACGACCTCTTCCACGCCGTCCATCCCCGGCAACTCAAACATCGTGTCCAAGAGGATATCTTCCATGATCGACCGCAGGCCACGCGCGCCCGTCTTGCGTTTGATCGCCCGCTTGGCAATCGCCACCATCGCGTCGCCCGTAAAGGTCAGCTTGACCCCTTCGATTTCGAACAGCCGCTGGTATTGCTTGACCAGCGCGTTCTTCGGCTCCGTCAGAATCGTCACCAGCGCCGCTTCGTCGAGATCGGTCAACGTTGCAATCACCGGCAGACGCCCTACAAACTCCGGGATCAGCCCAAATTTCAGCAGGTCTTCGGGTTCC
>JANNBG010000606.1:0-3883 GCA_031385205.1 Rhodobacterales bacterium | reverse complement strand
CCAACCACCCCGGCAGCCCGCTGATATCCGCCAGCACCACATCCGCCAGGTCCGCTAAATCCTCAGCCTCGGCCACCCCTGTCAGCACCGCCACCGTCCGCATCCCCGCCGCCCGCCCTGCCATCAGATCATGCCGGCTGTCACCCACCATGATACAAGCCGCGGGTCGCAACCCTACCTGCGCCGCAAAGGCCAGCAGCATCCCCGGCCCCGGTTTCGCCCCATAGCCTGAATCGTACCCCATGATCATGTCGAACAAATCCGTGATTCCGTGCTGATCCAAATGCGCCTGCGCCGGAACCTCTGTATCATTGGTCGCCAGCCCCAGCCGCAACCCCCGGTCCCGCAACCCCTGCAACAGCGGCCGCAACGCCACCGCTGGCGTCATTTCCGCCTGCGCCGCCAGCCCGTTGATCCGCGCCTCCAACGCCTGCACTGTCATCTGTGGCATCAAGGGCAACAGGCATTCCGCAATCTCGACCGGTGTGCCAGCAATCACCGGGCTGTCCGGCGCAAACTGGTTTGTCTGCGGATCATACCCAATCGCCTGCGCCAGTTGCACCAGATGTCCTGTGTCGCGTGACAATGCCCCCAGCAGCGCCCCGCACCACCGCCCCCAACTGCTGCGAAAATCAAACAGCGTGCCGTCCTTGTCGAAAATCACCCCTGCAATCACGTCCAATGCCACGCCTCGCCCCCCGGCAGATACGCCCGTGCCATCAGCGGCACCTCCGGCTTGGTGCCTGTGTCCTGCGCAAAGGCCAAGACCCAGTCATCCTGTTGCAGCAAAAAGTCCAGCACAGCGCCTAAAAAAGCGGCATCCGTTGCCCCCGCGGCAACATCTGCCGCTGACGCGCCTGTTGCCCCAAGGAAGGTACCGAAAAGCTCATCCTGCCCCGCGAGCCAGGTCAGAACCTTTAACGCCTCGGTTTCGGCGGTTTCTTGCCGCATATTGTGATTTATCCCCATGATTATGCACATTTAGGCATCAGTCTGGCGTAAGATGCACGGAATTCTTGGTTGGCCCGAAAGGATTTATTAACGAGTTGGCAGGCAGAGTATCGTCATATTGTTTTCAAAACCACAGAGACTGAAAGTTCTCATGACAGGCAGACTTCTCATCGTTGATGATGTGGCCACCAACCGCATCGTCTTTAAGGTCAAGCTGGGTGCGGCGTTCTATACGCCTCTGCTCGCGGCCACTGGGGCTGACTGCCTGCGCATCGCCCATGACGAACAGCCAGATCTCATCTTGCTGGACCTGATGCTGCCCGACATGCACGGAACCGATGTGCTGCGCGAACTGCGCGCCGATCCTGAGACGCGGGACATTCCGGTTATCGTGCTGTCCTCCACACAGGATGAAATCGCCAGCATGGCCGCCCTGTCGGCTGGCGCTGATGATTTCCTGACCAAACCCGTCGCGGATGAAGTGTTGCTCGCCCGCGTGCGCAACCTTTTGCGTGCGCACAGCCCGGTCGATGGTCTGACCGCAGGCGATGCCCGTTTGGCGATGCCCGGCATGGCCGAGGCGAACACGGGTTTCGAAGGGTCGGGCGTCATCGCCATGATCTCGGACCGTCCCGATGTCGCCATGCGCTGGCGCAATGATCTGGGGGCCACGTTCCCCGCCCATTACGTCCTCATGACACGCGAAGAGGCACTGTCCGACACCGCCCTGCCGCAGCTGGGCGACGCCACTCCCGATGTCTTTGTGATTGATGGCAACATGGGCAGCGGTGCTGGCGGGTTGCGCCTGATGTCCGATTTGCGCAGCCGCAGTGCCACACGCTTTGCCGCGATGTGCCTGATGGGGGCCACACTGGGCGATGACCGCGTCGCCATGGCCTTTGATCTGGGGGCAAATGATGTGATCGGCCCTGCCACCAAACCGCGCGAGGTGGGCCTGCGTCTGCGCACCATGCTGCGCCGTAAACGCAGTGCTGACCATGCCCGCGCCTCGGTCCAGGATGGCCTGCGTCTGGCCGTGATCGACCCGCTGACTGGTCTTTACAACCGCCGCTATGCCATTCCGCAGCTGGCCCATGTCGCCGACCGCGCCGCCGAAGATGGCACCGTCTTTGCCGTCATGGTGGTCGATCTTGACCGTTTCAAATCCGTGAATGACCGCTATGGCCATGCCGCTGGCGATGCTGTGCTGGTTGAAATCTCGTCCCGGCTGTCTGCCAACCTGCGCGCCACGGATATGCTCGCCCGCATTGGTGGTGAGGAATTCCTGATCGTGCTGCCCAACACCACCTATGCCGAGGCGCAATCGGCCGCAGAACGCCTGTGCCGTATGGTCAAAGACCGCCCCGTCCATGTTGCTGGTGGCCCGCCCCTGCAGATTACCGTGTCGATTGGCGTGGCCTTCAGCGGCGAACAGGCGACATCGCCCGAAACCGTTGCTGCCATCATCGACCGGGCCGATCAGGCCCTGCTGACCGCCAAATCCGAAGGCCGCGATCAGGTCACCATCAGCCGCACCGCCGCATAATCGCGACATTGGGACGCAAGGGCATTGCGCGGCATGCCCTTCGCTGCCATTTCGGAGTAAGTCGACCTAGCACTTGTATGCGCGCCCCGCAGGACTCACGCCTCATCATGTCGGACATCCACCACCCCACCACCGTCGCAGACCGCCCCATGCGGCCCGCCATCCTGCGTGGTTGGCGTCTGCGCTGCCCCAATTGCGGCGCGGGCCCCTTGTTGAAAGGCTATCTCACCGTGCGTGACAACTGCCCGGTCTGCGCGGAAGACCTGCACCACCAGCGCGCCGATGATGGCCCCGCCTATCTGACCATTCTGATCGTCGGGCATCTTATGGCCCCGCTGATTCTGTGGTCCTTTGTCCATTATCGCCCTGATCCCATGACCCTCGCCACCATCTTCACCGTCGGCACCGTCGCCTTGTCCCTATATCTGCTACCCCGCCTGAAAGGCGTCGTTGTGGCCATCCAATGGGCCAAACGCATGCATGGCTTTGGCACGGGCGATGCCGCCACATGATGCCTGACATTCGCGCCGCAGCCACCCTCGTGCTGCTGCGCGCCACAGCCCATGGCCCTGCTGTCCTGATGGGCCAACGCGGCGCTGCCGCCGCCTTCATGCCGTCAAAATATGTCTTTCCCGGTGGCGCCGTTGATCCCACCGACCATGCTGACGCGGGTGATGCCGATCCCCGCCTTGCCCTGCACTGCCCCGAAAACGCCCCCTCGCCCACCGCCCTTTACAACGCGGCCCGGCGCGAATTGCACGAGGAAACCGGCCTCACCTTGCCCGCCACTGCCCCCCTGCGCTTCATCTTTCGCGCCATCACCCCACCCGGTCGCAGCCGCCGTTTTGATGCCCGCTTTTTCCTCGCCGATGCCGCGCATCTGACCATGGACCCGGATGCCTTTACCGGCGATGCCGAACTGACCCACCTGCATTGGGTTCCATTGACCAATACCAGACCACTCGACCTGCCCTTCATCACCGAAGTCGTCCTCGCCGAGGTTGCATCCCTCGCCAAAGGCAACGATCAGCCCGGCGTGCCGTTCTTTGACAATTCCGGTCCCGTGCCGACTTTCCGCAGGCTGGGATAGGGCAATGTCGCAGGTTGAGACATCATGCTTTATTATTTTATTTCAATTATTTAGCTATTTTCGGTAACCACATCTTAACCAATCGGCACCGCCTCTTTGGCTGATAGACCGGACAATCCGGCGACCTCAAAGGTCGTCCGGCAGCGGGGTTTTCTTCACCGGCCAGAACGGATGCGGCACCGTGTCCTTGGCCTGCCACAGATAGCTGCGGAAGATCTCGCCATAGCTGCGATAGACATAGCCATCATTGCGCCTGAGGAAATGCGCCTTGCGCGACGCATAAAGGGCGGGCAGGT
>JANNBG010000595.1:0-1603 GCA_031385205.1 Rhodobacterales bacterium | reverse complement strand
GGATATTGGCTGACCCTCACCACAGATTACGCGCTTGGTGAATTCTTCTACACCTGGGGCCTTGTGCCCGCCCGCATCATGCAAGGCGGCGGGTATGACACCATCCTCACCTCCATGTTCCTGCATGGCGGCTGGATGCATATCATCGGCAACATGCTGTTTTTGTTCATCTTTGGCGATAACCTGGAGGATCAGATGGGTCATGTGCCTTTCCTGATCTTCTACCTACTCGCAGGCTGCGCCGCCGCCGCCCTGCAAATCATCGCTGACCCCACATCCCAAGTCCCCATGGTCGGCGCATCCGGTGCCATTGCCGGTGTCATGGGCGCCTATCTGCTTATGTTTCCAAAGGCCCGCGTCGATGTATTGATCTTCATTGTCGTCTTTGTCCGCGTCTTTCCCATCCCAGCCTGGATCGTCCTTGGCCTGTGGATCGGCATTCAGCTCGTCAGTGGCGCCCTCACCCCCACTGAGGGCGGCGGCGTGGCCTATTGGGCCCATGTCGGCGGCTTTGGCGCCGGGTTATTGCTCGCCGTTCCCCTGTGGCTGCGCCGGGGTGCTGCCGGGTTCTGGACCCGGACCATGGGAACCCCACCCCACCCGGATACCCAGTATCAGATCACGCAATCCCGCATCCCCAGGGTGCGGCGCCTGAAATAACCTGTCGAAAAGATGCGTATTTAGGCAAACAGAAAACACGCCTCAGTCTTTCTGTTTGTACAAATACGCACCTTTGCAACGCCCGCCTTATGCGCCCCGGATGATCTTGCGGAAAGGGTCAAACAACCCGTCATTGCCGCAAATGATGTCGCCCTCAATCGCCTCGTGGCCCTCACGCAGACCCGATACCATGCCGCCCGCCTCGCGCACCAAGATGATCCCCGCTGCCACATCCCACGCGTTCAATTCACGTTCCCAATAGCCGTCAAAGCGCCCTGCCGCCACATAGGCCAAGTCCAGCGAGGCCGCCCCCCAGCGCCGCACACCCGCACAGGCAGGCATCAGCCGCGCCAGATCCTGCAGCGTCGCAGGCAGCGTCTTTTTCGCACCGAACGGGATGCCCGTCGCAAACACCGCATCCCCCATCTGCCGCCTGCCCGACACGCGCATGCGTTTGTCGTTCATCCAGGCACCCGCACCCTTTTCAGCCCAGAACAATTCGTCCTTGGCCGCGTCATAGACCACGCCCGACACGATCTCGCCCTTGTGTTCCAGCGCGATCGACACCGCCCAATGCGGCATGCCGTGCAGAAAGTTTGTCGTGCCATCCAACGGGTCCACGATCCAGCGCCGCGTCGGGTCCACGCCCTCCGTCTCGCCGGTTTCCTCGCCCAGCCAGCCATAGGTCGGGCGGCCTTCCATCAGATCGGTCTTGATGAGGCGTTCCGCCTCGCGGTCCGCCTTGGTCACAAAATCACCCGGGCCCTTGGTGGATACCTGCAGGTTTTCCACCTCGCGGAAGTCCTTGACCAGAACCCGCCCCGCCTTGCGCGCAGCTTTGATCATCAGGTTAAGGTTGGCACTGCCTTGCATGCGAAAAACTCCGGTTCCTTTGAAGTGCCGGGGCATACACGCCCCCGCACCCGATGGGAAGGCCCGCCAG
>JANNBG010000589.1:0-3813 GCA_031385205.1 Rhodobacterales bacterium | reverse complement strand
CTTCCTGCGGGGGTGGTGAACATCGTTTTGGGCCACGGTCTGCCCGTGGGGGCGCTGATGGCGGCGCATGCTGATGTGGATATGGTGACATTTACCGGGTCCACGGCTGTGGGCCGCGCGATTGCGGCGGCGGCGTCGGGGACGTTGAAGAAAGTGGCGCTGGAATTGGGCGGGAAAAACCCGCAGGTGATTTTCGCGGATGCAGACCTTGAGAGTGCGGCGGATGCGGTGACGTTTGGCGTGTATTTCAACGCGGGCGAATGCTGCAATGCGGGCAGCCGGATCATCGTGCACGCAGATATCGCCGACGCGTTTGTGGCGCGGGTGGTGGAACTGTCGCAGCTGGTGGCGTTTGGTGACCCGCTGGATGCGGAGACGCAAGTGGGGGCGATCATCACGCCTGCGCATCAGGCAAAGATTGATGCCTATGTGCAGGGCGCTGTGGCCGATGGGGCCACCGTTGCCCTTGGTGGTGGTAACCTGACGGTGCAGGGGCTGCCGGGGCAGTTTTATGCGCCGACGATCATCACGGGCGTGACACCGGATATGGCGATTGCACAGGATGAGGTGTTCGGCCCGGTGCTGTCTGTGCTGACATTCCGCACGCTGGAGGAGGCGATTGCGTTGACGAATAACGCATCCTACGGCCTGTCAGCGGGGGTGTGGAGCGAGAATATCCATACCTGCCTGACGTTTGCGCGGGCGGCCCAAGCGGGCACGGTCTGGACCAATACCTGGATGGACGGGTTCCCGGAGGTGACGTTTGGCGGGGTGAAGCAAAGCGGGCTGGGGCGCGAAATCGGGCCTTATGGGCTGGAGGAATTCCTGGAGGTGAAATCCGTGGTCATGCGCATCGGGCGCACACGGACGCCTTGGGTGAAGACCCGCTGACAAGGCGGTCATGTGGCAAAAGTATCGTGGAGGATACGGAATGCGTGGAACTTTTGGTAAGGCTGTAACGGTGGCGGCGATGCTGGTGATGACCACCAGTATGGTGCGTGCGGACGGGGTTGAGGTGCTGCATTGGTGGACCAGTGGCGGCGAGGCGGCGGCACTGGGGGTGCTGAAGGACGATCTGGCCACCAAAGGCATCGGCTGGCAGGATATGCCGGTTGCGGGTGGTGGTGGTGAGGCGGCAATGACCACGGTGCGGGCGCGGGTGACGGCGGGCAATCCGCCGACAGCGGTGCAGATGCTGGGGTTCGATATTCAGGACTGGGCGGCTGAAGGCGCGCTGGCCAATCTTGATGCCGTGGCCACGGCGGAAGGCTGGGATGCGGTGGTGCCTGCGGCCTTGCAGGCGTTTTCCAAGTATGACGGGCATTGGGTGGCGGCACCCGTGAACGTGCATTCGACCAACTGGGTCTGGGCGAACAAGGCGCTGCTGGATGGTCTGGGCATTGCGGAACCCACAACGTGGGACGCATTCGTGGCAGCGATGCAAAAGGTGAAGGACAGCGGCAAGGTGGCCTTGGCGCATGGCGGCCAACCTTGGCAAGAGGCGACAATGTTTGACGGGGTGGTGCTTTCTGTGGGCGGGCCAGCGTTCTATAAGGCGGCGTTTGTCGATCTGGACCCGGCGGCATTGGGTGGCGCGCAGATGGTGGAGGCGTTTACCCGGATGACCACGCTGCGCAGCTTTACCGATGACAACTTTTCGGGGCGCGACTGGAACCTGGCGTCAGCCATGGTCATCAACGGCGATGCGGCATTCCAGATCATGGGTGATTGGGCCAAGGGCGAGTTCGTGAATGCGGGCAAAAAACCGGGGGTGGATTTTCTGTGCTTCCGCACACCGGGCACGGCGGGGTCGGTGACGTTCAATTCCGACCAGTTCGCGATGTTTGCGGTGGCTGATCCGGCGGCACAGGCGGCGCAGGGCGAAATGGCAGAGGCGATCATGTCGCCGACGTTTCAATCGGCGTTCAATGTGGTGAAGGGGTCGGTGCCATCACGCACGGATGTGCCGAACGATGCGTTTGACGACTGTGGCAAAAAGGGCATGGCAGAACTGGCGGCGGCATCGACGGCGGGCACGCTGTTGGGGTCCATGGCGCATGGCCATGCCAACCGGGCCGCGGTCAAGAACGCGATCTATGACGTGGTGACGGCCGAGTTCAACGGCGAGATGGATGCAACGGCGGCGGCGGCGGCCTTGGTCGTAGCGGTAGCTGCGGCGCAGTAGGGTGAAAGGTTGCAGGCGGTAAAGGCCGCCTGCGCCGCCAATTTTCTTCGAAGAAAATTGCAAAAGTTTTCGAAAACTTTTGCGCGACGCCCTGAAGGGGATGCCATGACGACGCACACCACCAGCGTGGACTTTCGCACGCGATTGCAAGACCTGATCCCAAAGCTGGTGCTGTCGCCCTCCATCGCGGCGATGCTGGTGTTTGTCTATGGCTTCATTATCTATTCGGTCTTCCTGTCGTTTACCGCCAGCAAGATGCTGCCCAACACCACGCTGGTGGGTTTTGACAACTATGCGCGGCTGTGGGGGCTGTCGCACTGGATGACCGCGATCACCAACCTTGCGATTTTCGCATCGCTGTACATCATCATCTGCACGGCAATCGGGTTGATGCTGGCGATCTTTCTGGACCAGAAAATCCGGGGCGAAGGGCTGTTGCGGCCGATCTTTCTGTACCCGATGGCGCTGTCATTTATCGTGACGGGGACGGCGTGGAAGTGGATTTTGGATCCGGGCATCGGGTTGGAACATACGATGCATCTGTGGGGCTGGGACGGCTTCAGCTTTACCTGGATCAAAGACAGCAACATGGCGATTTATACTGTGGTGATCGCGGCGGTCTGGCAGACGAGCGGCTTTGTCATGGCGATGTTTCTGGCGGGGTTGCGCGGGATTGATAACGAGATACTCAAGGCGGCGCAGATTGATGGGGCGTCGAACTGGCAGTTGTACCGGCGGATCGTGATCCCGTTGCTGCGGCCGGCGTTTCTGTCGGCGTTTGTGATCCTGTCGCACCTTGCGATCAAATCCTATGATCTGGTGATTGCGCTGACCGGCGGTGGGCCGGGCAGGGCGACGGAATTGCCGGCAACGTTCATGTATTCCTACACGTTCACGCGCAATTCGATGGGGATCGGGGCGGCATCGGCGGTGATCATGCTGATGACGATTGCGGCAATCATGATCCCGTATCTGTATGCAGAACTGAAGGAGCGGGGGCAATGAGCGCCGTGACCCAAGATACGGCAGTGCGGACGGGGCGCGTGGCGCGGGTGTTCATCACTGTGGTGCTGCTGGTGTTCGCGCTGTTTTACCTTTTGCCGTTGTTCGTGATGCTGGCGAATTCCCTGAAACCGCTGTCGGAAATTACGGGCGGCAACATGATGGCGCTGCCACAGGAGTGGACGATTGCGCCGTGGTTATCGGCGTGGTCAACGGCACAGATCGGGGTGGAGCCGACGGGCCTCAGGCCGTACTTCCTGAATTCGGTGCTGATGGTGGTGCCTGCGGTGGCGATATCGACGGTGCTGGGGGCACTGAACGGCTATGTGCTGACGAAATGGCGGTTTCGGGGCGATACGATTGTGTTCGGGCTGATGCTGTTTGCCTGTTTCATCCCGTTTCAGATCGTGCTGATCCCGATGGCGCGGATGTTGGGGTTGATGGGGCTGGCGGGGTCCACACCGGGGCTGGTGCTGGTGCATGTGGTGTACGGGCTTGGGTTCACTACCCTCTATTTCCGCAATTACTATGCTGCGTTTCCGACCGAGCTGGTGCGGGCGGCGATGATCGACGGGGCCGGGTTCTTTCGGATTTTCTGGCGCATCATGCTGCCGGTTTCCGGCCCC
>JANNBG010000571.1:0-1611 GCA_031385205.1 Rhodobacterales bacterium | reverse complement strand
GGGGCAATGGCAGGCGGGGGCGTTTGATGTGCTGCTGCTGGATATCTCGATGCCGCGCAAGGATGGGGTGACGGCGCTGGGTGAGATCAGGGCGCTGGCCGGGGCGGCAATGCCGCCGGCGCTGGCGGTGACGGCGAATGCGATGACGCATGACATTGATGCGTATCTGGCGGCGGGGTTTGATGCCTGCGTGTCCAAACCGATCCGGCAAGACCGGCTGGCGGCGGCGATTGCGGGGGCGATGGCCGCTGTCGGGGCATAGTGCCATTTGACAGCTTGCCGGATTTCCAGTCAATTCAGGCGATGACCACGCCGGAAGACATCGCGCGCGCCCTGCCCATCTGGGATGGCCCTTTGACCATCACCCCGCTGGGTGGCGGCATTACGAACGTCAATCTGCTGGTGCAGGATGCGGTGCGGCGGGCGGTGGTGCGCATCGGCGGGGATATCCCGGCGCATCACATCCGGCGGGATGTGGAACTGGCCGCTTCGCGGGCGGCCCATGCGGCGGGGGTGGCACCTGCGGTTTTGCATGCGGCACCGGGGGCGTTGGTGATTGACTATATCGCGGCACGCACGTTGACGGCGGCGGATTTGTGCGATGATGCGGTGCTGGATATGGCGCTGGCCTTGGTGATGCGGGCGCATCGCGAGGTGCCGCTGCATTTGCGCGGGGCGGCACCATTGTTCTGGGTGTTTCACACACTGCGCGATTATGCGGCAGGGTTGGACCGGGTGGAAGTGCCTGCGCTGATGCAACAGGCGGGGGTGTTGGAGCGGGCGGTGGGGGCGGTTGATCTGATCTTTGGCCATAATGACCTGCTGCCCGCGAATTTTCTGCATGATGGGGCGCGGTTGTGGTTGATCGACTGGGAATATGCGGGGTTCAATTCGCCGCTGTTCGATCTGGGGGCGATGGCGAATTGCGGGCTTTCGCGCGCACAGGAGCAGCGGATGTTGACTGTTTATTTCGGTGGTGCGCCGGACACAGGCCTGTGGCACCGCTATATGGCGATGAAGGCGGCGAGTGCCCTGCGCGAGGCGATGTGGAGCATGGTGTCGGAAATCCATTCCACGCTGCCGGTGGACTATGCGGCCTATACGCAGGCCAACCTTGCAACCTATCACGCGGCCTATGCCGCATTCAAAGAGACATGACATGACCGATCTGCCCACATCCGCCCGTATCGTCATCATCGGGGGGGGGATCATCGGCTGTTCTGTGGCCTATCATCTGGGCAAATTGGGGTTAACGGATACGATCTTGCTGGAACGCAAGAAGCTGACATCGGGCACGACATTTCATGCGGCGGGGTTGGTAGGGCAATTAAGAACGTCGGCCAACATCACGCAATTGCTGGGTTATTCGGTGGACCTGTATAACCGGTTGGAGGCGGAGACGGGCCTGCAGACGGGGTGGAAGATGAATGGCGGCTTGCGGTTGGCCTGTAACCCCGACCGCTGGACCGAGGTGAAGCGGCAGGCGACCACCGCGCATTCGTTCGGGTTGGAGATGCATCTGCTGACGCCGCAGGAGGCGCAGGATCTGTGGCCCTTGATGACCATCGACGATCTGGTGGGGGCGGCGTTTTTGCCGACGGACGGGCAGGC
>JANNBG010000560.1:0-1696 GCA_031385205.1 Rhodobacterales bacterium | reverse complement strand
CCCGCCGTTGCATGAATTTCTTCCGCACAGCCGTGAAGGGCTGCGTGATCTGGCCGAGGCGTTGGATAAGCCACTGTCAGATGTGGTGCGCCGGGCGGAGGCTTTGGCAGAATTTAACCCTATGCTGGGTATGAGGGGGGTGCGGCTGGGGATCGTGCTGCCGGAAATCTATGACATGCAGGCGCAGGCGATCTTTGAGGCGACGGTCGAGGTGGCGCGCCGGGGTGAAACGGTTGTGCCAGAGGTGATGATCCCGCTGGTCAGTGCGAAACGCGAGGTTGAACTGGTCAAGGCGCGGGTGGATGTGGTGGCGGCGTCCGTGCGGGCAAAATCGGGGATGGATTTCGCCTATAAGCTGGGCGTGATGGTGGAAACGCCAAGGGCCGCCTTGCGTGCGGGCGAGATTGCGCAGCACGCGGCGTTTCTATCCTTCGGGACCAATGACCTGACGCAGATGACCTATGGCTTGTCGCGCGATGATGCTGGGCGGTTCATGAACACCTATGTCCAACAGGGCGTGTTCCCGGAAGACCCGTTTCATATTCTGGATGTGGATGGCGTGGGCGAATTGTTACATATCGGCGCCGAACGCGGGCGACGCACAAGGCCGGACCTGACCCTGAGCATTTGTGGTGAACACGGCGGTAACCCCGAATCAATCGCCTTTTGCCGCTCGCAAGGCTTCGATTATGTGTCCTGTTCCCCCTACCGGGTGCCCATGGCACGGCTTGCGGCAGCGCACCTGGCGCTGAACGATCAACGCGATAGGTAGTATTTTGTTTCCAAAACAAGGGTATATCTGGCTTAGTTCATGTGGATGTAAGCGGAAACTTGCCTAAATTCGACCTTATTTATGTGATATTTTTGCCACGCAGGTCGACACGCGCCGTTAACCTCCTTACCCCCGACCCTCGTGCCCACGGTTTTGTGTGTGTGGGACGCTACGAAAACGACCTGGGGACAATCATCATGCGCATGGGTTTCACCGTGATTGGCGGCCTTCTTTTGGCTGCGACACTGCAAACTGCGGCGATGGCCGATGTGACAATCAGCTCGTCGACAGACCCGACAGCCAACCTCAACACCCAAATGGCGGCCCTGCTGGGCACCGAACGCGATACCGTGCGCGGACTGCCGGCAGCAAAGCGTGTGTCCCTGGCGACGGGGCCAAAGGCACCAGTCGTGCGGCAACCGGACGCGACAGAGGTGGCCAAGACGGCAGAACCTTCGGCACCAGCGCCATTGGAAATGACGATCCGCTATGATGCGAACTGGTTGGCATCGCAGCCTGCACCCGTGGGTGGTCAGGATTGGCAATGCCTGCGTACGGCGCTGTATTTTGAAGCACGGGGCGAGTCGATCAAGGGGCAGTTTGCGGTGGCAGAGGTTATCCTGAACCGCCGCGACAGCGGGCGCTATCCGGCATCGGTGTGCGGTGTGGTGAACCAGTCGGGCGGGGGTGGCTGTCAGTTTAGCTATACCTGTGATGGCGTGGCCGACCGCATGCGCGAAGGCGGGGCGATTGACCGGGCGGGGCGCATTGCGCGGCTGATGCTGGATGGCGCACCACGGGCACTGACGGCGGGGGCGACATATTTCCATACGACGGGGTCGAACCCAAGCTGGGCACGGCGGTTTGACCGGACAGCTTCTATCGGGGCGCATCTGTTTTATCGGCAGAACTGAGCCGGCGTCG
>JANNBG010000554.1:0-11694 GCA_031385205.1 Rhodobacterales bacterium | reverse complement strand
TGCCGCCAGTTCCGCAGCTACAACTGATCTCTCTTAAGAAGTGTCATCCAGACCGCGATGAACATTGCAGCGACCACCGGCCCGGTAATGAACCCCTGCAGTCCAAACGTGGCAACACCACCAAGCGTCGAGATCAGCACGACGAACTCCGGCATCTTTGTCGCTTGGCCAACCAGATACGGACGCACGAAATTGTCGACCAATCCGACCACCAGCACCCCGTAAACCAGCAATCCCATGCCCTGCCAAATCGCCCCGTTTGCAAGGAAATAGATGGCAAATGGCATCCAGATCAAAGCCGCTCCAAAAAGCGGCAACAGCGCCAGAAACGACATCAGCACCGTCCACAGAATTGTCGCATGGATGCCCAAGACCCAGAACCCAAGTCCAGCCAATCCACCTTGCAGCATCGCGACGAGGATGTCGCCCTTGACCGTGGCACGGACGACCAGCGTGAACCGCGCGAGAAGTGCGTCTTGCAGCGCGGGGCGATATGGCGAGGCCATCTTCAGATATCCGATCAGGGTCTTTCCGTCGCGGAACAGAAAGAAGGTCAGGTAAAGCATCGCGAACAGACTGACAAAGAAACTGAGAGTGCTTTGCCCGATAGTGAACACCTGCGGTGCAAGGGCACCGATCCAGCCGCTGAGTGCAGCCGCGATGCTGGCCTGAACTGTCGCGAGGTCTGTCAATCCGACGTGGGCCAACAGTGACGTCAACCAGTGCGGCAGCACGGCTAACACCTGCTGAAAGAGGCTTTGCAGATCGATTTCGTCCGACCGGATGGCCGTGACCAACGTCGTCGCCTCTTGGATGATCGCCAGCGCGATCAGGATCAAAGGGATGACCACGATCAAAAGCACGATCACGACAGTCGCCAAAGACGCAAGGTTGGGGCGGTTGTTCAGTGCGGCCAGCAGGCGTTCATACAGCGGATAGAACACGATTGCGATCACCACGGCCCAGAATACCGCCCCAAGGAACGGCAAAAGCACCCACCCGAAGGCGAGCGTTGCGAGGCCGACCAACACGAGGAGTGCCTTGCTTTCGCGCATTTTGTTTTTGTTCCTGATGCCGCTGCGTCTGATCTTTCGCCCTTGGCGCGGCCGGGCCGTTGATCGAGATCAATCGTCTGCGCGCAGATGCCGCTAACCTGAACACATCAGTCGCATCAGGAGTTTCCGATGAAAAACGCCAGCGTCCTCGTCTTGCTCGGAAAGTCGGGCACAACTGCCGAATTGGAGGCTCTTGCAACAACCGCCCGCGACCGCGGCTTGCATCTGGCTGTGCTGGTCATTGGTGAAGCGCCACCATTGCCGTCCTACATTTATGGCGGCGGCTTGTATGGGGCTTTGGTGGTTCCGGACAACTGGCAGGAGGATGTTGAACGCGAGAATGCGGCGCTGGCATCCACCTCCCAAACCATCGAAGCCTACTTTGCCGAACAAGGGGTCAGCGCCAGCGCAAGTGCCTTGTGTGCCGAGATTGCGGCACTGCCTCACACGATCGCGCGGCTTGCACTGACCTGCGATCTTGTCGTCATCGCGAATACTCTGCGGACCACGCCGATCTTGTTTCACAGCGCGGTGCAGGCCGCACTCTTTCAATCCCCAGCGGGCCTCGTTCTGAACGGGTTGTCCAATGCCAGGGCGTTGACCCCGGGTCGCGTTCTGATTGCCTGGAATTCCGGGCTGCCAGCTGCACGCGCAATTCATGCGGCCCTACCGATACTCAAAGCGGCCAATGAGGTCATCCTGGCCGTCGTCGATCCGGTGATGACACCCTATCGCGATGGCGAAGATCCCGGCGCAGATGTGGCGCTTTGGTTAAGCCACCATGGCTGCAAGGTGACGGTGCAGCAAATGCCAAGCGGCGGGCAACAGATTGATGTGGCCCTGTTAAAGAAGGCCAGGGAAACCGGGGCCGATCTGATTGTCATGGGTGGCTACGACCATTCCCGCATGCGCGAGATTATCTTTGGCGGGACGACGCGGTCGATGGTGGAACAGACGGATTTCCCGGTTCTGCTGGCGCATTGAGCCACCCTGTCTGATGGTCTGGCGGCTGATGTCGCCCAAACCACAGGGCTATGCCGCCGGTCTGTCGGTCGCAACAATGCGGGTTCCGGATCTGCCTTCCAGCATGTCACGCGCATCTTGCAGTTGCCCGATCACGGCTAAGGCACCACTGGCCTGAACAAAATCAGCGGCGGCCCGAACCTTTGGGCGCATCGACCCGTCTGGCAGAGCCAGCTTATTTGCCTCAGTCGCCGTCATTTGCCGGATCGGGGCGGCCTGTGCCGTGCCGAAATCGCGAAAGACCGCCGCCACATCGGTCAACAGCAACAGCGCATCCGCCCCCAGCAGTTTGGCCAGCATCGCGCTGGCCCGGTCCTTGTCGACCACCGCCTCGATCCCGTGCAACGCGCCATCCTCATCCCGGATCACCGGGATTCCGCCGCCGCCGCCACAGATCACCACGGCACCCTGGCCCAGCAACAGGCTGATAACCTTGGTATCGGGAATCTCTACCGGCAGCGGCGACGGCACGACCCGCCGCCAATGATCGCCATCCTGTGCAATCTGCCAGCCGCGTGGGCCTGCCATCGCCTTGGCCTCGCTGCGCGACCAGACCGGGCCGACGAATTTGGTGGGGTTGCGAAATGCCGGATCACCCGCATCAACAATCACCTGCGTCAGCAGCGTCACCACCGGGCGGTCATGACCCAGCGCGTTTTCCAGTGCCTGTTCGATCATATAGCCGATCATCCCGTCAGTTTCGGCCCCTAACAGGTCCAGCGGCCAGGCATCGCTCTGCATTGCCAAAAGCCCGATCTGCGGTCCGTTGCCATGCGTCACGACAAGCTGATGCCCGGCCCGGATGATCTTTGCCAGTTCAGACGCAGCACGCTCCACGTTGCGCCGCTGCGCCTCTGCCGTCATCGCCTCGCCCCGGCGCAGCAGCGCATTGCCACCCAAGGCCGCCACAACCAGCATCTTAACCCCCCAAGGTGGCCACAAGCACGGCCTTGATCGTGTGCATCCGGTTTTCCGCCTGATCAAAGACGATGGAGGCCGGGCTTTCGAATACCTCTTCCGTTACCTCCAGTGCATCCAGCCCATAGGTCTTGGCGATCTTGGCCCCAACCTCGGTGTCCGTGTTGTGAAACGCGGGCAGGCAATGCATGAACTTGGTGTCGGGCCAAACCGTCTGGCGCATCATCGCGGCATTGACCTGATAGGGCAGCAGCGCCTTGATCCGCGCGTCCCAGACCTCGTCCGGCTCGCCCATCGACACCCAGACATCGGTATACAGGAAATCCGCCTCGCGCACGCCTTTGGCGATGTCTTCGGTCAGGGTCAGCCGGGCGCCCGTGGTCGCCGCAATCTCGTGTGCTTCGGTCACAAGGGCTGCATCTGGCCACAGGTCTTTGGGACCGCACAAGCGCACATCCATGCCCATCTTGGCCCCGCCAATCAGCAGGCTGTTACCCATGTTGTTGCCGGTATCGCCCAGGAAACAGACTGCAATCTGAGTAAGGGGGCGGTCGCAGTGTTCCTGCATCGTCAGCAGATCGGCCAGGATCTGGGTCGGGTGAAACTCATTGGTCAAGCCGTTGTAGATCGGCACCCCGGCCCATTTTGCCAGTTCTTCGACGATGCTTTGACCAAAGCCCCGGTATTCGATGGCGTCATAGACCCGGCCCAGAACCCGCGCCGTGTCTTTCACGGATTCCTTCTTGCCAATGTGGCTGCCAGAGGGGCCAAGATAGGTCACATGCGCGCCCTGATCGTAAGCAGCCACCTCGAACCCCACGCGGGTGCGGGTGCTGTCCTTTTCAAAAATCAGCGCGATTTCCTTGCCTGTCAGGCGCTGCACTTCGGTGCCCGCAGATTTGGCCGCCTTCAGGTCGGCTGACAGGTGCAGCAAAAACGCGATTTCAGCCGGGGTAAAATCGCGCAGGGTCAGGAAGGAACGATTGTGCAGATTGATCGACATCGGGGGCACCTTTCAAAAATCAAGCGGATCGCGCTGGATCGGGCAGGTCATGCAATGGCCGCCGCCACGACCCCGGCCAAGCTCGGACCCGCGCAGCGTGATGACCTCGATCCCGGCCTTGCGGAGCAGCGTGTTGGTATGGGTGTTGCGGTCATAGGCCATGACGACCCCAGGTTCGATCGCAACGACATTGTTACCGTCGTCCCATTGTTCCCGCGCCTGTTCATAGCTGTCGCCCCCGGTGGGGACGATCCGCAAATGCTTGATGCCCATGGCCTGCTCTACCACAGCAAAGAACCCGTCGGCTTCTCGCCGGATATCCAATGCACCGACCGTGTCGTCAGGCCGGATGCTGTAGCAGGTGATCGTCTCGGCCACGCTGACGTAGCTGGTGGCAATGTCCCGGCTGCACAGGGTGAACACGGTATCGAGATGCATGGCCGCGCGTGACGGGGGCAGCGCACAGCCGATGACGCGGGTCACCGCACCCGCTGCAAAAAGGGCGCGAGCCAACTGACCAACGGCCTGCGGCGTCGTGCGTTCGCCCATCCCGACAAGGACGATGCCGTGCCCGATGGGCATGACATCGCCGCCTTCCAGGCTGATGGGGCGCCAATCGGCATCGGCGTTGCCCCACCAGACCTTTGCCGCCTTGGCAAAGAGCGGATGAAACCGGTAGATCGCAGCCATCAGCAGCGTTTCATTCTGGCGCGCGTTCCAATGCATCGGATTCAGGGTCAGGCCGCCATAGATCCAGCAGGACGTGTCGCGGGTGAACATCATGTTGGGCAAGGGCGGCAGCAAGAACCCTTCTGACCCCAGCACTGACGCAACCATGCCCGATGGTGCAAAGGGCAGGTCATGCACAGCAACTCCGCCGATGAGATATCGGGCCAGAGCTTCGGCCGGCATTTCCTCGCACCAGCCCAGCATCTCGTCCAGCATACCGACGCCGATGCTGTTTTCGGTCAATCTGCGGTCCAGCAGCCAGCGTCGTGCGGCTTTGTGCGACAGCACCTGGGTCAACAGGTCATGGACATCCAGAACCTCAACCCCGCGATCCACCATCTTGTCGCAAAAGTCGCGGTGGTCGCTGCGCGCCTGCTGCACCCAGAAGACATCGTCAAACAGCAGGCTATCGCAGTTGGCGGGGGTCAGCCGTTCGTGCGCAAGACCGGGCGCACAGACGATCACCTTGCGCAGTTTGCCAGTTTCGGAATGCACGCCAAGCCCACTCATGACATCGCCCCAAGGGTAAGTGCGCCCATGATGAGGATGGTCAGGATCAGCAGAAGCGGTGCGATGAATTGCAACCAGCGGTCATAGGGCACGCGTCCGATGGCCAACCCGCCGACCACCACTGCCGAAGTGGGGGTGATAAGGTTCACGATGCCGGATGCCGATTGATAGGCCGTGACCGCCAGCGCCCTGTCGACGCCCGCAAAATCAGACACTGGGGCCAGAATGGGCATGGAAAGAACGGCAAGGCCCGAGGTTGAGGGCACAAGAAAGCTAAGGGCAACCTCGATCCAGTACATCGCGTTGATGAACACCACCTGGGATGTGCCCGCGATGGCTTGCTCGGAGGCATTCAGGATCGTATCGGTGATATGCCCTGCGTCCATGATGACAACGATGCCGCGCGCTAACCCGATGATCAGCGCAACCCCCAGCAGGTCACGCGCACCATCAACGAAAGCTTCGACAAACGGCTTCTCGCCAATCCAGCCGATCGTGCCGATGACCAGCGCCGCACCCAGAAACAGCATCGACATCTCGGCCATCCACCAGCCCTGCGAGGCGACGCCCCAGATCATCACGGCAAAGGTCGCCGCAAACAGGATCAGCACGATCTTCTGGTTGCCGGTCAGGTCTGCCGCCGCCGTCGTCCCGGCCCCCAAAAAATGGCGCCTATTATCATCCCGCCGATCAGCGACAATGGACAGGGCCGGGTCCGCTTTCACCCGCGCCGCATAGCGCATGACGAACGCCACGCAGATCAACCAGCCAACCCCAAGGATTACCAGCCGCAACATCAGGCCATCGGTAAAGGGTATCCCCGCGGCGTTCGACGCGATGGTGGTCGCAAACGGGTTAATCGTGGACCCCAGCACGCCGATGCCCGCGCCAATCAGGATCACCGCAACCCCCGTGACCGCATCATACCCGGCGGCAATCATCACCGGGATCAAAATGGCATAGAAAGCCAGCGTTTCCTCGGCCATGCCATAGGTGGTGCCCCCGGCGGCGAACAGCGCCATCAGGATCGGGATCATCCATTTCTCGCGCCCCTTCATCTGTACCATGGCCGCAGTGATGCCGGTATTGATCGCCCCGGTGCGGTTCACCACGCCCAGGAATCCACCGATGATGAGCACAAACAACGACACATCAATCGCATTGGCGGCATTGCTGGCGGGATCGTAAAACCCCGCAATCGGCGCACGCAGCGCATCCAGAATGCCCTGTGGATCACCATCAATGGTCTGGTAGGTGCCCGGAACGGGCGTATCCTTGCCCAGCGCCTCGTTTGTCACCCGGTCATATTGCCCTGCCGGGATGATCCAGGTCAGCCCGGCCATAATGACGATCAGCGCAAACAGGATGGTAAAGGCCGACGGGAACCTGTCGCGGATTTTGGGGATGTCGGCTGGTGTCGTGATGGGGTGTGCGTCTGACATGGCGATCTCCAGCAGAGCAATCTGAGGTGTCGCTCTGTGCCGCAACACTGCCATCTTCGGAAAGGCACTGACTTGACACGGATCAAGTCCGGTCAGGCCACCCGGCGACTTGCCCTGCCGACTTTCCACTGCGTGCTGGAAATCCAGCCATGTGATCCGGGCGTTCCGACCGTCATCTTGATCTTGGTCAACTGGCTGCCATCCCGGTTCGGCGAAAGTGGATCCATACAGCACTTTCGCCACAAGCCCGGAGTCCCCTATGCCAATCCCTGCCAGCCTGATCGTGCGACCCGTTGTACGGGGTCCGGGATATGAAAGCAGGCGTGCGCATGGCTGACAAGGCGCCAGAAATCGTGTTCCGCACCGAAGGCGTCACCAAGACCTATGCCAGCGGTGATGTTCTGGTGCATGCGCTGGCCGGGGTCGATCTGGCATTGTACGCGGGCGAGATGGCGGTGCTGCTGGGGCCATCAGGCAGCGGCAAATCGACCCTGTTGAACATTCTGGGTGGGCTGGACCATGTGACTGCGGGTCGGGTCTGGTTCCGCGAGACGGAGTTGACTCAGCTGGGCGACCGCGATCTGACGCGGTATCGGCGCGACCATGTCGGCTTTGTCTTTCAGTTCTACAACCTTGTGCCCAGCCTGACGGCACGCGAAAACGTGCAACTTGTCACTGACATTGCCAACAATCCGATGCCCCCCGCCGAGGCACTGGAAATGGTCGGTCTTGGGGCGCGGATGGACCATTTCCCGTCCGAAATGTCGGGCGGGGAACAACAGCGCGTCGCCATTGCCCGTGCCATTGCCAAGCGGCCTGAAATCCTGCTGTGTGACGAGCCGACGGGCGCCTTGGACAGCAAGACCGGGGTGCAGGTGCTGGAGGCTTTGCGCCAGATCAACGAACGCTTTGGGACCACGACTGTGGTCATCACCCACAACGCCGAAATCCGCAAAATGGCGCACCGCGTGATCCGGTTTCAGGACGGACGGATCGTCGAGGTCGCAGTCAATGCCAAACGCGTCGCCCCGTCCGAGATCGTGTGGTGATGGCCATGCACGCCATCGACAGAAAGCTGCTGCGCGACTTTCGCCGGCTTTGGGCGCAAGCACTGGCCATCGCACTCGTGCTGGCCTGCGGTGTGGCCATCGTGCTCATATCGTTTGGAATGTACCAGGCTCTGGATGAGACGCGGACCGCCTATTACGAACGCAACCGCTTTGCCGATCTGTTCGCAACTGTCCGCCGGGCACCCACCGGCCTGCTGAACGAGATCGGCGCAATACCTGGCGTTCAGGTTGTTGATGCGCGGGTATCAGGCAGCGTGATTCTGGATGTTCCCAGCCTGTCCGAGGCGGCGGTCGGGCGTATTCTGTCCCTGCCCGAAACGGATGAGCCGATCCTGAATGTCCCGGTCCTGCTCTCGGGTACTTTGCCGCAAACCGCATCTGACGTTGCGGTGAACCGGCCCTTTGCATTGGCCAATGGCCTGCGCGTTGGCGATGTCGTCAAGGCCAATCTGAATGGCCACAAGCGTCCGCTGACCATCAGTGGCACCGTCTTGTCACCCGAATTCATCTACACCATCGGGCCGGGCGCACTGCTGCCCGACAATCGCACCTTTGGCATTCTCTGGATGCGGCATGATGCAGCGGCAGCGGTCTTCGACATGACAGGTGCGTTCAATGACATCAGCCTGAAGCTGGACGCGCATGCGCAAGTGCAGCCGGTGATCGATGCGCTGGATGTCCTGCTGGAACCCTATGGGTCGCTCGGCGCATATGGGCGTGACAGGCAGCAGTCGAACGGTTTTCTTGATGCCGAGATCAGGCAGCTGCGTGGTATGGCCATCATCCTGCCACCCGTCTTTTTCGGCATTTCGGCTTTCCTTGTGGCTATGGTCATGGGGCGCATCGTGACGCTGGAACGCAGCGAGATCGGCTTGCTGAAGGCACTTGGCTATGCGGACCTCGAGATTTGCATTCACTACCTGATGCTTGCGGGCCTTATTGCCGTTGTGGGGGTTGGGATTGGTTGGGCCGTTGGCACATGGTTCGCGTGGAAAATGTCGCTGCAATACGCCCGGTTCTTTGACTTTCCGTTCCTGATCTTTCACGTCTCGCCGTGGGTTTATGGCCTGTCAGGGTTGCTGGCGCTGCTTACCACGACAGTTGGCGCAGCACGCAGCGCAGTCATGGCGGCCCGGTTGGCCCCGGCGGTAGCGATGCTGCCCCCTGCCCCGCCAAAGTTTCGCCAAACGGTGATGGACCGGGCAATGTCCCTCGCCCGGCTATCGCAGCCTACAACCATGATCCTGCGCAGCCTGACGCGCTGGCCCTTGCGCAGTGCGCTGACAATGCTGGGAATTTCGATGGCGGTGGCATCTGTCATGGCCTCGTCTGGAATGAGCAATTCTCTTAGCGCGCTGGTCGATCAGGCGTTCTTTCAATCCAACCGACAAGACGCGATGCTGATGTTTACTGAGGATTTACCGCTTTCTGTGATCGTGGATGTCGGGCATCTGCCCGGAGTGCGACAGGTCGAAGGGATGCAGTATCATCCTGCCATCCTGCGTCATGCCCAGTATGAAAAGCGCATTGCGATCGAGGCGCGGTCTGCCACGCCAGACCTGAGCCGGGTAATTGCCGAAAATGGTTCGGTATTGGACGCGCCACCCGGCGGCATCATGCTGTCGCATCGACTGGCGGCGCAGTTGCATGTTGCTGTCGGCGACACGGTCAGCGCGGAATTCCTAAGCGGTGTTCGTGGCACTTTTGATCTGCGTGTGACCGCGATTGTCACCCAGTATTTCGGATTGGGTGCCTATGTCGATCTGAACTATATCAATGGCTTACTGCGCCAATCCCCGCGCATTTCGGTTGCCAATGTCACAGTCGATGTCACGCAGATGGATGCACTTCACGCCGCCATCAAGGAAACACCCAACCTGATCGGAGCCACCATGATGGCGCAGGCCCGGCGGTCGTTTCAGGCAACGATCAGCCAGAACATCACCATCATGACGACGATCTACATCACGATTGCGGTGCTCATCACCATTGGGGTCACCTATAATTCTGCCCGCATTCTGCTGTCAGAACGTTCCCGCGAACTGGCGTCCTTGCGGATTCTCGGGTTCACGCGGTGGCAGGTGTCCTACATCCTGATCGGCGAGACGATGCTGTTGGCGGTGCTGGCACAGCCTTTGGGCTGGGGTCTGGGAAATCTGCTGGGACGGGCCATCACCAGTGGCTTTTCAAGCGATCTTTATAACATTCCGCTGGTCAGCAAACCGCAAGGCTACGCCCTTGCCAGCCTCATCGTGCTTGGCGCCGCGCTGGGGTCGGTTCTGCTCGTGCGGCGCAGGCTCGACAATCTCAATCTGGTTGAAGTCATGAAGACGAGGGAGTGATCTGATGTCCTTGAAGACCCGCACCATCCTTGCAGCGCTGACCGGAACGGCCCTTTTGGGCGGGCTGCTCTATTACAGCTTTCGCACCGATCCGGTTCCGGTGGATCTGTACCAGATCGTAAGTGGCCCGATGCGCGTCACCATCGACGTCGACGGGCGCACACATGTTCGCAACATCTACGACATCGCCGCCCCGATAGCCGGATTGGCGCGCCGGTCCCCTGTTGGGGTTGGTGATCCGGTGGTGGGCGGCCAAACCGTTGTAGCGGTGGTCGAACCCACGTCGCCCGGTTTGCTTGATGCGCGCGCGCGACTTGAAGCTGCGGCGACCGTCGAGCAGGCGCGCGCCGCAATTCGGGTGGCGGACACAGACCTGCAACAGGCTGAACAAGAGCGTGTTTACGCGCAATCGCATTATGACCGGGCGCAGGCTTTGGTTGAACGTGGCGTCAGTAGCCTGACCCAGCTTGAAGACGCTGCACAGACGCGCGAGGTCGCAATTGCTGGCGTAGCATCTGCCACAGCACGCGTTGACATGGCACAAGGTGCCCTCGCAAGTGCTGAAGCTGCACGGCTTGGACCGGGGACAGTGGATGCAGCATCGCCCGATCTGGGGTGCTGCATCGAACTGCGCGCACCTGTTGACGGCGTCGTTCTGGCGGTCAGCGTGGTGAGTGAGCAGCCCGTGGCATCCGGCACCAACCTCGTGACCATTGGCGATCCGACCGATTTGGAAATCATTGCAGACCTGCTGTCGTCTGATGCTGTCCGGCTGGCCCCCGGTGCCAAAGCGGTCATTGAACGCTGGGGCGGCAATGCGCCGCTTGCGGCAACGCTGACGCGGACCCATCCATCGGCGCGCACCGAAGTCTCGGCCCTCGGGATCGAGGAACAGCGGGTCGATGCCGTGTTCGACCTGACCTCGCCTTTACCCAAGCGGCAAGGTCTGGGCGACGGATTCTCGGTCTTTCTCAGAATTGTCGAATGGGAGGCACAAGATACGCTTCAGGTGCCGCTGAGTGCGACATTCCGAAACGGCGAGGATTGGGTGGTGTTTGTTGTCAGCGACGGTGTGGCACAGCAGCGACCCATTGCGACAGGTCGCAGAAATGCCACGTTTGCCGAAGTGACGGATGGGCTGGTCGCCGGCGAGACGGTCGTGACGCATCCCAGCGATGCGTTATCAGACGGGGCAGCAGTGATGGAAAGATAAGTCGGGCCGACATCCGCCGACCCACCCCAGACAATCAGGCGCCCGTTGTGACCGCGCCATTGGCTTTTGCTGCCATTTCGGTGCCGATCGCCACAAGCTTTCCGGCCTCTGCAACATACTGGTCAAACATACGTTGCAAGAATTGCGCCTGCGCATGCTGCACGTCCGCAAATGACTTGCAATGCAGCATCGCGTGCTGGGCCTTGGCGTCCTCGTGCAGGCGACCCGCCACAAACGATGTAAACGCAGTGGGCAGGTCGGTCAGGTTTTCCAACCAGGCAATGCTCATCCACAAGGCTGGTGCCAGCGGTTGCAAGGCCGCCACCGGATCAAAGATCGGGCGGGCTTGGGCGCTGGCTTCGGCTTTCTGGGGCATGTCATCGCTCCTC
>JANNBG010000531.1:0-1832 GCA_031385205.1 Rhodobacterales bacterium | reverse complement strand
CCGCATGGGTAAAGCTCAGATGCCGCGCCGCCGCCTCAAACGCGCGCAGCCAGTTCAACGGGGGCAGTGCATCGAAAGACATCTCTTGCCCAACCTTGTCATAACCAAAACGGGGTCATAGCCCATGAATAGGTCATTTGTGCAATTCGCACAACACAGGCTTAAGTCCGCGCCACCAACAGGAGCATCGCCATGGTCGCCGTTTTCCCCACTGCCCGTCTGCGCACCTCGCCGTTCTACGCATCCGCCGTCGCCGATGGCATGGTCGCCGCCAGCATCTACAACCGCATGATCATGCCTACCAGCTATGGTGACCCAGACGCCGAATACTGGCGGCTGATTAACGGCGTGTCGCAATGGGATGTGGGCGTCGAACGCCAGGTGCAACTGCAAGGGCCCGATGCGGGGCGTCTGGCACAAATCCTGTCCACGCGTGATCTGTCAAACTGCAAGGAAGGCCAAGGCAAGTATGTGGCCATCTGCAACCATCGCGGCACCATCATCAACGACCCCATCCTGCTGAAACACGCCGATGATCTGTATTGGCTGTCCATCGCCGACAGTGACATCTGGTTCTGGGCCAGCGCCATTGCCGCCGAACGCGGGCTTGATGTGCAGGTCAGTGAACCCGACGTGTCCCCCATGGCCATCCAAGGCCCCAAGGCCGAGGATGTGGTCGCACATGTCGTGGGTGATTGGGTGCGTAGGCTGAAATATTTCTGGTTCAAGGATGCCATGATCGACGGCATCCCCGTGGCGATCCAACGCTCCGGCTGGTCCAAACAGGGCGGGTTCGAGATTTATCTGAAAGATGGCAGCATGGGCACGCAGCTCTGGAACATCTTCCGTGAGGCGGGCCAACCCTGGGGCATCGGCCCTGGCGCCCCCGCCACCGCTGAACGTACCGAAAGCGGCCTTGTGTCGGTGGGGGGCGATACGGATGACCACACCAATCCGTTCGAAGTGCGCTTGGAAAAATATGTTGATCTGCATGTGCCCGATGATGTGGTCGGCATCCAAGCCCTGCGCCGCATCAAACAGGACGGCATCACCCGCCACCAACTGGGCCTTGTGCTGGACGGCGACACCCCTGCACCGCTTGGCTTTGCCCGCGAAGATATCCTGCATAACGGCCAGCGCATCGGCATGATGACGAATTGCGTCTGGTCCCCCCGCATGCAGGCCAATATCGGTTATGCGCTGATTGCCGTGTCGGCCAACATCGGTGATACCGTGCAGATCGCCCGCCCCTCTGGCATGGTGGCCGCAACGCTTGTCGCCCTGCCGTTCCTCTAAGGCACCCGCCATGACCGATGCCCACCTTGCCCCGCGCCATGCCAATTTCGTGCCCCTGTCGCCCTTGTCGTTCCTGCAGCGCGCCGCCGATGTCACCCCCAACCGTCTGGCCCTGATCGACGATGACCGCCGTTTCACATGGGGCGAACTGCGCCAGCGCGCGGCAGGCATGGCCGCAGGCTTGCAGGCGCATGGCGTGCAACCCGGTGATACCGTGTCCATCCTCGCCCCCAATACCGCCGAAATGTATGCAGCGCATTACGCCGTGCCGATGGCTGGCGCTGTGTTGAACACCGTCAACATCCGGCTTGACCCCGATACCGTCGCCTACATCCTTGGCCATGCCGATACCAAAGTCCTGATGATCGACCGCCAGTTTGCCCCCCTCGCCGCCGCAGCCCTTGCCCGGCTGCATGGCCCCAAACCCCTGCTGATTGATTTGGGCGGCCCCGGTGATCCCATCGCGGGCACCATTGCGCATGATGACCTGATCGCCACGACCACCCCAATCACCACCGCTTTCCCGCGCGATGAAT